>MFHO01000023.1:21922-22710 GCA_001778635.1 Candidatus Giovannonibacteria bacterium RIFCSPHIGHO2_02_FULL_45_13
AAGCGGCACGCATATCACAAAGGGCGCTGTCAAAGTGAACGATTCATATTTCAACACCAGTACTTATAATAAGCCGGAATGGCGCAATCTTGTGATGTGTCAAGAAGTCGGCCATACGCTTGGGCTGGGCCATCAAGACGAAACGTTTGACAATCCGAACCTCGGCACCTGCATGGATTACACAAATGATCCGTCAACAAACCAGCATCCAAATCAGCATGACTACGATCAGCTTGGGGCGATTTACGCGCATCTGGATAGCATAAACACTGTTTTATCTTCAAGCGGCGCCACTTTAGGAACAAGCATCAATGGAAATGAGAAAGGCAGGCCTGATTCGATTGGAGAGGATACCGATCTCAATAATCCGTCTGCTTGGGGGCAAGCGATGCGGAAAGATTCTCGCGGCAATAACTCGCTTTACGCGCGCGACCTCGGCCATGGCGAGAAACTCTTCACATTTGTAATCTGGGCGCAATAAAAATTAAAAATTGAGTTGCAAACCCACAAAAATCCCGCCGAGGCGGGATTTTTGTAGTTTGATGGGATATTCTGAACTTTGGACGAACCTACTTTGAACGAAACTAAGGAAGCCAGCCCCGCCACCGCTCGCTCCGCTCGCCACACCACAGAAAAATACTCTTTGCTCTTTTCATTTTTCGCGCGCCGGATTTCTTTTTCTCTTAATGAAAAGAGTATTTTTCTGTGGCGTCTTGCCTTGAAAAGCAAGGTGGCGGAACTGGCCTCTATTTTTTGCAAGGGAATGGCGGAATTCCCCCCACGCCCCC
>MFHO01000024.1 GCA_001778635.1 Candidatus Giovannonibacteria bacterium RIFCSPHIGHO2_02_FULL_45_13
AGACCGACAACTGCAATTTGCCATTGAGGCATTAAAAGCAATGTTTTCGCGCGGGAATTAGCGGCTATCTACAGCCTATTGTTTTTGTTTTAACCCGGTGCTATGGTTTATCTAGATTGAATTTTCGGAGAGTTTTATGAAAAAAACAGCTTTTTTAGCCGCGATTTTGGTAGTTTCGGCGTTTCCGTTGTATTCTTACGGCAAAGAGTTTCTTTCTCAAGAAAAACCCGCCGAGGTAGAAATATTAATGGGTAGTCTGCTGGGAGCTGATCTAGTGGATGGCAAATCTTTCTATAGCGGCAAAACGCCAGGCATCAATGATTACCTGTTGAAAAAGTTTTCTGTGTATTTGCTGACAAGCTCTGAAGTCGCAGAGGACTCGCTTTTCATTCTTTTTGAAGTTTCTTGCCCCAGAGATTTTCAAGGCAATCTGATCCCTTGGCAATGTGACGGGGCTCAAGTAGCTGTGATTTTTGTAAACCAAAAAGTTTCCTGGTTTAAATCGCAGGAAGTAAAAACGATTTTTGAAACGATGACAAAGGCAACCCAATAAATAAGGTTGCCTTTTTATTTTACCATTGTTATTCTGAAAATAGAGTTGTTTTAGAGGTTTATATGATTCGGTTGCTGTTGATTTGTCTGATTGGCCCTTTTTCATATACTGGAGCCGCTTGGGCGGCTACGGAGTTGGAAGATATTTTAAATATACCTAAAGCCGCATTTATAGTGGAAAACGTTTGCGAATATACGCTTTACACTAAAAAAGCATCTAGGGGCTTCGTCAAGGTGCGCACCGTTTCTATGGGCAATGCTGGTTTTGTAGAACCGGAAAGCGAGCCGCATCTAGCACTGACTGCTGGGCATGTGCTTGAGTGCGACCAAGAGCTCGGCGATCGCTTTTTCGGCGATTCATTGCAAAAAACCGACATCACTTCTTTTGAGGTTAAACATTTTACGACTTTTGCTATATACAACGGCGTAAGATATCCGGTGAATATCTTAGAGAAGGGCCCTAACGGACTTGGACCGCAGGACATCGCAATTATAAGCGTAATTTTGCCAAAAGGCCTGCCGCACTACCACATCCCGATTTTGAAAGACAAGAACAGTTATGGGATGAAAAGCGCGGTGAGCATATACGGATTCATGCCGTCAATTGATGAATGGAGGCTAAAAAATGGCAAAATCGAGTCGCTCAGCGACGCGTTGATTAAGGTCGAGACTCATGTTTACAAGGGTTTGTCCGGCAGCATTCTTCTTTTTTGGGACGGCAATAGGCATTATGCTATCGGGGTTACTGTCGGGGTATATATTACGCCGTCAGAGGGTTATGTAGATATGGCTGTCGCGACCCGCCTTACTGACAAAGTGATAGCGGAGATTGAAAAAAAAGCCGCGTCTTTTAATAAATAATACGCGGTTTTTTTGTTGCTTTTGCTTTAGATCCGTGCTTCGCTTTGTGGAGATTAATAATCGGAGCCGCAGATGATAAAAGCGTTTTTCTGTTCCAAAAAGTGGGCGCTTACGGCATACGGCTTAGGCTGTTATTTGCTGGTAGCGCTTTTATTTCAAACAGGCATATCTGTTTTGTTTAATGATTGGTTTGGTCGCTGGCTTAATTTAATGCAGCGATCTTTACAAATTGGTATAGCAGGCCTTGATACCTTCTATGCCCTTTTGTGGGAATGGCTTATCTTGGCTTTTATCTCGGTTGGGCTTACAGGTCTGGTGAACTATGTGGCTCGCAGGTACGCATTTGACTGGCGTAAAGCGCTTACTTTCTATTACACTTCTCATCTCGGCTGGACTGGACCCAGAGAAAAAATTGAGGGAGAAAGCCAACGGATTCAAGAAGACACCTATATGTTTGCTAAAATTGTAGATTCGCTTGGAATAAAATTGGTGAGAACCATAATGATATTAATCGTATTTCTGCCTATGCTGTGGAATTTTAGCAAATTGGTTGATCCGACAATAATTGATCTTCTAAAAACCGCGGATTTGTCGGATTACTGGCTGTTCTTGCCCGCAATAATTATGTTTGCTTTAACGATTGACTTTTTTGTGGCAGACAAAAGAGGTTTCTGGCCCTTAATTATTCTAATTCGGCTATTTTACCGCGTACCCGTCATTGGTTGGGTGCTCAGAAAAATTAATAGCATTTTTACTGAAGATAGAAAAAAGCTGCGGATACTGTGCGTGTTACTATTATTTGTGTCATGTATGCCCGCGCTTTGGTTGCTAAGCAAGATCAATAATATTCCATTCATAATGCCGGATTGGTGGTTGTGGTCGATGTACGCAACTGAAACTCTTGTGCTTATGGTAGCTTTATGGTTTGCAAGCCCGAAATTCCTAAAATCAGTGGTTATTTTGCTAGCCTCGGCCTCTCTTTCGATTTTGCTTTGGGGATTGAGCAATGGCGTGGCAACTGGATTTATAAGTCATATTCAAGGTTCGTTGGTGTGGATAGCACTCATTACGAGTTTAGGCGGAATGGCTATTTCTTGGGTTGTCGGGATCGCGTTGCCTGATCTCCAATACAATAATCAAAAAACGGAAGCCGCGCTCCGCCGCGAACTTGTTTTTTGTGAAGACGATTACGAAAGGCGTACCAATAAGGAATTAATAGCCAGATTATTCTCTGATCTCGAAGCGAATTATCGGCGCCTTTTTCTTCATTACGGCTATTTTGATCTATGGGGAAGCTGGTACGATATTGCTATGAGTAACGTCCCTGCTCTGCTAGTAGCTCGCGGTTTATTTACCGGTACTATCACCTACGGCGATTTTGGCCAAATTGAAAATATATTTTTTAGAGTGCATGGCGGATTTTCTGTCATGATTGACAACTGGACAACGTGGACAGAACTTCGCAGTATTGTGATGCGCTTGCATGAGTTTGAAGCAAATCTGGACAAGTATCAATCTAAACAAAAAGAGGAGTTGTCATGAAATGGCGTGTGTGGGATGTCACTCGGCGGCGTTTTATCGACATTGACGCACTGTTTGCAGAGATTGTTCATGCGCGATTTTTGTTGTTGGGCGAGATACACACAAATGCGGATCATCATAAGCTGCAGGCGCTATTGCTCGCACGCCTGATAAAAATGAAACGCTGTCCGACGGTTTGCTTTGAAATGCTTGACACTACGGCTCAAACCAAAATTGATAAATATCTCGCGCAAAAAACGCGAAGCGCGGCCGGATTTGGAAAAGCTGTTGGGTGGGACTTGCAATGGAACCCCGAATATTCTATGTATAGACCCATCTTTGATGTTGCTATTCCGCACCGCCTCAAAATCGTGGCAGCGAATTCTCCGAAAAGCGAAGTAAAACGTGTAGTGCAAGAGGGGATTGGAATCCTGCCACAGGCAATCGTGTCTAATTTGCCGGGTTTGACAAAACCATTTCCTCGTAGATACCGCGAAGCGCTTGCTCAAGTAATTTGGGCTGCTCATTTTGGAAATACCCCGATTGGAAATACCCCGAACATTTCTAGAGAAATGAAAAAATTACGCAATGGCATGGTTGAGGCTCAAAGGCTTCGTGATGCGGCGATGGCTGCGGCGCTTCTTAAGACGGATTCTAACAAGGTAGGGGTCTTAATTGCAGGAAACGGACATGTGAGAGTAGACGGCGGAGTTCCTTACTATCTTAGAGATGCAGCAGACAGCGCGGCGATTGTGAGCGTTGGATTGCTCGAGGAAGCAAACAACCGTCTTGATAACTTGCTGTATGATTTTGCTTGTTTCGTTGCGTAAGTGTTAAATAAGGGGGCTAACAAGCCCCTGTTTTTTTGCTATAATTAAGCCCAATGGCGAAGAGGAAAAATAAAGAGAAAAATGAGATAAAAAAACCAAGGTGGCATGAGAATTTGCGGCCGGAGACGAAAAATTCTATTTGGGCGATTTTGGCGTTTGCCGTATCCGTTGTTTTGGCTTTATCTTATTTTGACGAAGCCGGGCTTATCGGCGGAGCGTCGCAACGCGCGCTGGTTTGGCTTTTCGGCAAAGGTTTTTGGCTGGCCTCATTGGCTTTTTTTCTTGCCGGACTTTCATTTCTTTTCTCGCTCGGCGGCAGGATTTTTAAAACGACTTTAATAGGCGGATTTTTATTTTTAATAAGTTCTTTGGCCATTTCGGATATTTTATTCGGCGAATACACGGGCGGGTACGTCGGATTTTTTGCGTCTTATCCTGCTCTCAAGCTTTTTGATTTCTGGGCATCTCTTGTGATATTTGCGGCCTTACTTGTCGCGTCGCTTTTGGTAATGCTAAACGCGTCTTTAAGATTTAAGAAAAGAGCGATAGAAGAAATGGAAAAGAGAGAGCCGCAGCCAAAATTGCCCCTCGGAGAGGTAGTTGCGCCGCTTTCCTCCTCAACCCCGTCCGGCGGGAAGAAACCGGGTTTTTGGGAAGTCTCAAAACCCGGTTTCGAGGAGCCGGGCGGTGTTTTCCCGGAAAGCGGCAAGGCGGCGGAAGATTCTCAATATCTTTTTAATCCATCGCGCTTGTTTTTCAAAAAATCTCCGCCAAAGCCTCCCGCGGTTGAGCGGACGGCGCGCCGCCCTGAATTTAAATATGAACCGCCGCCGTTGGATTTGCTTGAGGATGACAAGGGGACTCCGTCCTCGGGCGATATTAAGGCTAACGCAAATATAATTAAAAGAACGCTTCAGAATTTTGGGATTGACGTAGAGATGTCTGAAGTCAGTGTTGGGCCGTCTGTGACGCAATATACTCTTAAACCAGCTGAAGGAGTAAAACTCGCACGCATTACCGCGCTTCAGAATGATTTGGCTTTAGCTTTGGCTGCGCATCCTTTGCGGATTGAGGCTCCGATTCCGAGCCGGTCTTTGGTGGGCATTGAAGTCCCGAATCGTTCAATTGCGTTGGTGGGCCTTCGGAGTCTTTTAGGCATGGAAGAGTTTAAGGGCTCCGGCCCGCTGACTTTTATTTTAGGAAGAGACGTTTCCGGCCGCGCCGTTTTTGCGGACGTTGCAAAAATGCCGCATTTTTTGATTGCGGGAGCTACCGGCTCCGGAAAATCAATTGCAATACATACTTTGATCGTGAGCCTTCTTTATAAAAATTCTCCGGAATTTTTGCGGTTTTTAATGATTGATCCAAAAAGAGTTGAGCTTACGATTTATAATTCGCTTCCGCATTTGCTTGCGCCCGTCATAACTGACGCCAAAAAATCAATAATTTCTTTGAGGTGGGCCGTGCGCGAGATGGAGAGGCGTTATCAAAAATTAGAAGAGGTTGGCGCGAGAGATATTGTTTCTTATAACACCGAAATGATAAAAGAAAAATCTTACGACGAAATTTTTCCAAATATATTGATTATTATAGATGAACTCGCCGATCTTATGGCGGCGTACCCGCGGGAGATGGAGGCTTCTGTTGTGCGTTTGGCGCAGATGTCGCGCGCTGTGGGGATTCATTTGATAATTTCCACACAACGTCCTTCTGTTGAAGTGATTACAGGCCTGATTAAAGCCAACATTACCGCGCGTGTTGCGCTGCAGGTTGCTTCCGGCGTAGATTCGCGAACTATTTTGGATATGTCCGGCGCAGAAAAACTTTTGGGCAACGGAGACATGCTTTACTTGGCCGGAGACACATCAAAGCCGC
>MFHO01000025.1 GCA_001778635.1 Candidatus Giovannonibacteria bacterium RIFCSPHIGHO2_02_FULL_45_13
CTCGGACGGCGCTTTTTTGGTCCGGAGTCACGAAAGAAATTGCTCTCCCCGGCGCACCGGCCCGGCCAGTGCGCCCGATCCGATGCACATAATCTCCCGGATTATCCGGCAGGTCATAGTTTATGACAAGCTCAATGCCAACAACGTCAATTCCGCGGGACGCGATGTCTGTTGCAACAAGCACGCGGTACCTGCCGGACTTAAATCCATCTAGCGCCTCCCGGCGTTGAACCAGCGAGCGGTTGGAATGAATCTCGGCGGCGCGGTGCTCCATATCCAGCACGGTGCGGCAGATTTTCCTCGCGCCGTGCTTGGTGCGTGAAAAAATTAAAACTGACCCTTTGTATTCGGAGAGCAGTTTCGCGAGTAATTTATTTTTGTCCTCTTTTTTTACAATAAACAACTCTTGCTCAACTTTCTCCGCTGCCGTTCCCGGACGGGCGATCTCTACGCGGAAAGGGAGCTTCATATATTGTGTGGCTAGGCGCACGATATCGTCCGGCATAGTCGCGGAAAAAAGCATGGTCTGCCGGGCGCGCGGGACTTTGTTTAAAATTTGCCTAAGCTGTGGGGCAAAACCCATGTCCAGCATCCTGTCGGCTTCGTCTAAAACCAATATTGAAACGCCCTCAAAAGAAAGAGTTTTTTGCTCAAGATGGTCAATAATCCGCCCTGGCGTGCCTATTATAATATGGGGCTGCCGGCGGAGAGAATCTATTTGCGGCCGCATGGATGCGCCTCCTATAATCAGGGCGGTTTTTAAGCCAAGAATTCGGCCGATTTTTTGCAGCATTTCTTCTACCTGTTGCGCAAGCTCGCGAGTCGGCAAAATAATCAGTCCTTTGGTTTTTTCCTGCGCTATCCGCTGGATCATTGGAATTCCGAAAGCCAAGGTTTTGCCGGTGCCTGTCTGCGCCACGCCGATTAAATCTTTCCCATCAATCGCGGCCGGAATAGCGCGTTCTTGGATCGGAGTCGGAGTTTTAAAGTGGAGCTTTTCCAAAATTTCCAAAAGCCTGGGCGCTATGCCCAGGCCGTAAAAAGACGCGGGATTATTTCTATTAGGCATTGTGGTAAGCGGGGAGCCAGTCCATCAGTTTCTTCCTGTGTTTTTCTATGGACCAGTTGTCAGAGTTTTTAAAAAGCGTTGGATGCGCCGCTTGAAATTTTCGCAAAACGGCTGCGGTGGCGCGCGGAAAACCATCCGGCGCGCTTTTATTGTAAGCGGCCAAAAAATCGGCGAGAGTTACGACTGCCTTGTTTTGTTCCAATACCGGATCTCTGCGTTTCACCATGCTTAAAGCGTAGCAGAGACGGCTTAAAAAAGCAAGTTTTTTCTGCCGGGCTAGGATTCGGACCTAGATTTCATGGTCCAGAGCCATGCGTGCTACCATTACACTACCCGGCAATACAAAATTATGTTATCAAGAAAAGTTTAATTACACAACATAAAAAATTTTTGAAAAGTTGACACAAAATTTACTGGCGTTAAACTCGCTTTTATATGCCAGATGCATTAAAAGAAAAAGCGCTTAAAATTACGGAAGCGTTATACCGGACTACTGATTTGTTTTCCGATGCGGAGCCGCTGAAATGGTCTTTGCGGGCAAATGCTCTGGAAATAATGAAAGTTGCGCCGGAAGATGTTCTAAGGCTTGAAAAACTTGTGAATGGCATGTTGTTGGAGCTTGAGCTTGCGGCCAGTGGCACGTTTATTTCCAAAATGAATTTTGAGGTATTAAAAAAGGCTTACGCAGAGTATTCGCGCGAATCAGCAACTCTATCGGACACTTATAAGATTCTATCGGACCCGCCCATAGCTATCGCAATGAGGCAGGCTAGCAAACCGGTATCAGACATGTCTTTAATGGACAGACCCTTAACGGACAGGCGTGAAGCGCTAGTCTTAGCTCTTAAACAAAAAGGCCCTTTGGGCGTGGGGGACTTGGCGAAAATGCTGGATGCGCCAATTAGCGAGAAAACAGTTCAAAGGGAGCTTGGCACACTTGTAGCTTCAGGGGCTATAAAACAAGAAGGAGAGAAGCGCTGGAGGAGATACTTTATTTAGCTTAAAGTTATCCACAATTGACACTTGTATGGACGCTCATTGGCTATGTTATACTAAAAATAGTGGCAAATAAGGCTGTTAAACCGTTGAATTAGCGGGTGGTTTGTTTGGCTTATGATATCCGAATAAAACGAGCCGGATTGTCGGCTGGTAACCGGGTATCAGAAGCTAAAATCCAGCGCTTTGCGCGGCAAGCTTCTGAAAACAGAGAACCTTGAAAAATAAATAAAGACTTCCGAATTAATAAATTTCTATTTTGCTATTTTCAAGAATTGTTAAACAAGGTCGATACGTAATTACAAGTATTATTAGTCGAAAAACCGGCCAACAATATTTTGTCGAAAATATTTTTTGCCGGGAAAAATTATTAAAAAAAATTAGTATATGAATTACAAAACAAAATTGACTTCGGTCATGCTTAGCGTGACCACGGCAGTTTTGCTTACAGGATCATCGGCGGTGCCATTGGTGGCAAACGCCGCTCTCACCGAAGCGCAAATTCAGTCAATCCTCTCGCTGCTTCAATCGTTCGGCTCCGATCAAACAACCATTAACAATGTTAATAGTTCTTTGAGAGGTCTTCCGACTTCTGGCGCAACGACTGTATCGGCTGGAGCTTGCAGTTTCTCTCGCGACCTTACTATGGGCGCGAAAGGTGATGATGTAACTTGTTTGCAAAACTACCTGACTTCTACCGGACACTACAGCTATTCCGGCGGAGCAACTGGATACTTCGGTAGCGTTACTAAAAACGCGGCTGCCGCTTGGCAGGCGGCTAACGGAGTTTCTCCTGCGGCTGGATACTTCGGCTCTCTTTCAAGAGCCAAATATTCTTCTGTTGCAGGCGGAGTTGTTTCAACTCCGACTACTCCAGGTGCCACGCCAGTGACTCCTACTGTTGTTCCGGCAGTTACCGGCACATTAAGAGTTGAGGCTGGAGTGCATCCAAACGCGAGTCTTATGCCAATCAATTCCACTCGCGTTCCTTTCACGGTAGTGAAATTTACTGCTCCTGCAAACCAGGATGTGACAGTAAATTCATTAGTGATTGAAAGAACGGGGTTGGCTTCAGACAGTGCTTTCTCGGGAGTTGTGCTGTTGGATGAAACTGGTACGCAGCTTGGTATTGCCAAGACGTTAAACTCGCTTCACCAAGCGACTCTTACGGAAGCCTTTGTCGTAAAAGCGGGGCAAACTCGCATAATGACGATTGGCGGAAATGCGGAAACTTCAAACCAAAGCTTGGCTGGGCAGGTTGCTTACCTTTCACTGAAGCAAGTGAATTCTTCGGCTGCTTCAGTTGATGGTACATTGCCTATTGCCGGGGCCGGGCACACCATTAACGAATCACTGTCCATTGGCGCTGTAACTATGCTCCGAGGATCTCTTGACCCAGGATCAAGCCAGACCAAAAGAGTCGGCGAAAAAGACTATGTATTTTCTTCAGTCAAAGTTACAGCCGGTTCAAATGAAAAAATCTACCTGAAATTTGTCAGATGGAATCAGACCGGTTCTATCGGTTCAGGGGATTTGGCTAACGTTAAAACTTATGTTGACGCAACAGCTTATGACACGGTTGTCAGCTCTGATGGCAAGTATTATACCGTGACATTGACTGACAACGGCGGCAAGGGCGTTCTTATTGACAAAGGATTTTCCAAAGAAATGACTATCAAGGGCGACATTGTTGGAGGTTCTGGAAGAACAGTTGACTTTGATGTCGCCAAAAGGACGGACATCGGTTTGATTGGGGAAAATTATGGCTATGGCATAACTCCTCCGCAAACAGGAGGGACGGTGCCGACTGCTGACTCTGCGAACTTCAGCTCTTCCGAAGACCCATGGTACGATGCCGCGCAAGTCACTGTATCCGTAGGTTCGCTTACGATAACAGCCGCGACTTCCATTCCTGCTCAAAATATCGCCATCAACTTGGCAAACCAGCCATTGGGAGGTTTCCAGGTTGAGGTAAAAGGCGAGCAGATTTCTGTCGGCAGAATGGACTTCTACTTTATGGCTACCTCCACCAGCGGCACTGGCTCTACCGGTGTTGCGGGGACGGCCGTAACCAACATTACTTTGGTTAATCAGGACGGAGTGATTGTAGCTGGCCCTGCGGAGGGGACAGTTGTGAAAAACGGACACGGCAAAGTCAGGTTTACCGACAGCGTAACTTACCCTGTCGGCATTGGCACTTACAGTTTGAAAGGAAAGCTCTCAACGACTTTTGTGAGCAACAACACATTCCTGGCTTCTACCACTCCGAGCGCGGACTGGGCGACCGTAACAGGTTTGGTTACCGGGCAGAGCGTAACTCCTTCCTCCTCGGTTGTAACGGCTAACCAGATGACAGTCAAAGCAGGTTCTCTTACGATAAGCGTTTCATCTGTGCCTATCGCGCAGACAGTTATTGCGGGAGCCAGCCAGTTCCTCTTTGCTAACTACATTTTGGATGGCACGGCTTCCGGTGAAGACTTGAGGCTTACAAATGTTCCGCTTTTGTACGCGGTTCACACCACAGGCACAGTGGCTAATGCATCCAACTGCAAACTTTATGATGGATCAACTATCATAACGAGTGCGGTTAATCCTTCAGCAGTCGGTTCTTCAACGAGCTTCACATTCAGCGGAACTGGTTACACCTTGCCTAAAGGCACTTCTAAGACTTTAGCGCTCAAATGCGATGTTGCGAGCGGAGCAACCGGTGGTTATGTGTGGGGTCTTGGGGGCGATGATCCTGATAACGGCGCGCACTCCAACGATTGGACAGGCGTTTCCGGATTAACTTCGGGCCAGACAATTGCTCAAACTGCCAATACTTCAGTTGGCCAAGTAATGACTGCTTCTGCGGGCGGGACTATGACAGTGGTACTGGATGCCAACAGCCCCAACTACAAACTTGTGGCTGCCGGACAAACAGGAGTTGAACTTGCAAGAATTAAGTTTAGCGCGGCTAACGAAGATATTGATCTTAAACAGGTTGCTTTGGTTGTTTCCGGCGCAGCTTCAAACACGCCTATTGATTTGGTCGGGCGACAGGTTACTTTGTGGGACGGCGCAAGCCAAATAGGCACGGCTGTGTTTCCGACCGGGGACACCGCAACCTCCAGCCAGATTGCTGTGGGTTCATTCAGAATTCCCCGCGCCGGATCAAGAGTGTTGACTGTCAAGGGGGACATTGCTGCAGTCACATCTTCAGGTCCTTTG
>MFHO01000026.1:0-435 GCA_001778635.1 Candidatus Giovannonibacteria bacterium RIFCSPHIGHO2_02_FULL_45_13
CGTCCGAGATATTGAAAAACTTCTCCGCACGGCGATCGCCATATCCAAGCACCCGGAATTTTCGGAAGAAAAATTTATAGAATACAAAATCATTCCGCGGCATTTTTCGCACAAGCGCTTCGGCAGCGGCTTTTCACGCCCCTCATACGGCGGCCGCGGCAGTTTTTTCAGGAAGTAAATCAAAAAACCCCGATCCGCCGGCTGGCGGACTCGGGGCTTTTATTGCTTTAGCTTTCGTTTTTGGACTTTCTCTTTCGCCGCCAGCGGCCGCGGCAAATTTGAAAAAATTTAAACTGCAGGGCTTAAAAAGTTTTCAAGCTTATCAACGCGCGCTCTAACTGACTGTAGCGCCCCACTTTTCGTAAATTTTCTGGTATCGTACAAAGCTTTTGATATGTCCTTCAGTTCAGTACAAGCATGGCGACATTTAGAATC
>MFHO01000026.1:451-20466 GCA_001778635.1 Candidatus Giovannonibacteria bacterium RIFCSPHIGHO2_02_FULL_45_13
TTTTTTAGTTCATCCCGTTTTTCCAACGCTTGGCATGCTTTAACAAACAAATATGCAGAATCTGCTCCGCGCTTTAACCAAAAAGTATTGTAGATGTGTTTATATAACTCATCCCGGATCAAGGCTATACATTTAGTTAAATCGTCAAAAAGCGCTTTCGCCGTGTCATCAGAATAAACCGTCCACAACTTAGACATAAGCTTTTCTGTAAAAAGCGGATCGGAAAGATTGATCGTTTTCCTATCGCCAAGGCCGCCGGAATCATAAAATACAGCCAGCGAAAAGGGCACCACGGCCCCATCATCGTAAGGTCTGTATTGACTTATACGCAAGTCGACATCCCACCTTATATCATGATGCTCTGCGTTCGTGCAATTTGAATGCACAACTCCAGACTCGTGTATAATTGCGCAATCGGCAACTATTGCGCTCCAACAAGACGGGTGAATCATGCGTAATATGGTTGTGATATTAGATTCTTCTGTTGCAGCAACTTCAGCAAACTTTTTTATAATCAACTCGCGTTGCAGTTCTTTTTCTTCCATCTCTCTTCTCCTTATCTTCTCATTGCGACTTCTCGGAGCGCCGCTGAAGCCTCCGAGCCATCCAAGAGCCGACTCCCGCAAAGCGGGATTGTTAAAGAACGCCTAGCCGCAAATACGTTTGTGGCACCCGTGCCGCTTACTCCCCATTTCAGCAACAACCTAAAATATTCCTAGCACACTAGCCAACTTTGAGCAAGTACTTCATGTTATTTTAATCCTCATATTACACTTCCCTCACGACCGTTACAAAAGTGTAATATTTAAAAAAATATTAAATTAAAAAAATTATTTTAGCATACCTGCGTTTTCTATTTTATCTTCATCCACCTCAAAAATGACGCAGTATTTAAAAATCCCGGTTGCTTGCCACAAATCACGGAATTCTTGAGGCAATGGGTAAGGATATGCCCATACGCTTTCCTGAAGTTGCTTGAAACCAAACCCAACAAGTTCTCTGCGCAACAAATCACGCTTGCCTCTTAGTTTTTCTGGTATATCAAAAATAATTATGCGCCATTTGCCATCCCATTGTTTTGGCTTAGTTTTCTCAAAGCGAGATTTGACTTTCTCCACTTCTCTTTCTCCATCCTCGGTAAGCATAAAAACCAATTTAGCTCCGCGACACTCTCCGTAAATCAATGCTCTCTTTTTGAGGCGATGAATCGCGGTTCTGGCGGATGACTGATTGAGCTGATTCCTAATTTCACTATATTTCAAAAGCACATCGAATGGCGCATTAGCCATTTTCTTTAAGGCAATAAGAATTAGTTCTGAAGCAGAGGGTTTGACCTGCTTCAAAATCAACCCCTTCAACCTTTGATTTGCCTTTTTAACCATAATCGCAATATTACACTTTCCTCACGGTCGTTACAAGAGTGTAATACCGATAGACCGATAGTACGAATTATTTCTTAATCATCTTCAAAAAAACGTCGGTGGGGATTTGGTAGCCGCCGCGCTCGCGGAGGCGCTTTTTGCCTTTTTTTTGTTTTTTCCATAGCTTCATCTTGCGGCTTCTGTCGCCGCCGTAGAGATGGCCTGTAACATCTTTGGAAAGCGCGCGCAGTGTCCGCGAAGCTAAAATTCTCCCGGCCGCCTTGGCTTGAATTTTTAAAACAAAAAGCGCGCGCGGCAATATTTTATATAATTTTTCCACAGCGTCTTCGGCCTCGTGCTCCAAACGACGGCGAGATACCACCTTAGAAAAAGCCGGCTCTATTTCTTCTGCTATTAAAACATCCAGCCGTAAAAGATCGGCTTGGCGCGATTCTATAAATTCATAATTAAGCGAAGCGTACCCGGAAGACGCGCTTTTTAATTCATCAAAAAAATCGCGCACAAGCTCCCGTAGAGGCATTTTTGCTTCTAATTTCACTCTTATTTCGGAAAATTTATTGGTATCTCCTATTTCTGCTTCGTGCTCTTTTAATAATTTCAAAATCTGCGGTAATTTGTCCGGAGGCATCAATATTTCCAGCCTAAGCCACGGCTCATAAATCCCAAGAATCTCATGATCGTCTGGAAATTTGGAAGGCGCATACACCCCCACACCTTTGTTGTTCTTTAATAAAACCTTATATTCAACAGTCGGGGTGGCCACGATGACTTTTACCCCAAAATCCCTAGAGAGCCTTTCCACAACTATTTCCAAGTGCAGCATTCCTAAAAATCCGCATCTAAATCCCCTTCCTAACACACCGGATGACTCTTCCTCAAAAGAAAGCGCGCTGTCTATGAGTTTTAATCGCTCGAGAGCTCTCTTCAGATCTTCAAATTTATCCTGACTTTCCCGCTTCGCCGAAGCTCCAGCGAGGCGAGCTGGGTAAAAACCTGAAAAAACCACCGGCCTTACTTCCTTATAACCGGGCAGCGCTTTTGACATTTGAGTTTTGGCATTTGAATTTAATATCGTGTCTCCAACACGGACCGTTTTTGCTGTTTTAATGCCGGTGACAACATATCCAATCTCTCCTGCGCGCAAAATTTCATTCGCCGAAAGCTCGGGTTTGAAAACACCGGTCTCCGTGACAAAAAAACGTTCTCCTGCAACCGCCAACACAAGCTCATCGCTCTTCTTAATTTCCCCGTCAAAAACCCTGACATGCGCTATCACCCCGCGATGCGTAGAGTATTCGAAATCAAAAATTAAGGCGCGCACGTCGTTCTTGGAAGCCGGACTTCCACTTGGAAGTCCGGCTTCCAAGTTGTACGGAGGCGGAATCTTTCTAATAATTTCCTCCAAAAGCATTTCCACCCCTTCTCCGGTCTTGGCCGATACTTCTAAAATCTCCCCCTCCAAACAACCGAGCATTTTTTTTATTTCCTCTTTTGTTTCTTTGATTCGCGCCTGCGGGAGATCAATTTTGTTGACAACAGGAATAATCGCGAGTTTTAATTCCCGCGCAAGCTCAATATTGGAAAAAGTCTGCGCCTCCACCCCCTGCGTCGCGTCAACCAAAAGCACGGCGCCCTCCACCGCCGCGAGCGCCCGCGATACTTCATAGTTAAAATCGATGTGGCCCGGAGTATCTATCAAATTCAGAATATATTCTTTGTATCGCATCCGAACAGGCTGCATTTTAATGGTGATGCCGCGCTCGCGCTCCAAAGGATGCATATCCAAGTACTGCTCGCGCATTTTGCGCTTCTCAACTGTTCCAGTAATCTCCAGCATCCTATCCGCCAGCGTGGATTTCCCGTGGTCAATATGCGCGATTATGCAAAAATTTCTTATATTGCCCACAACTATTGAGATTAGCAAATTTGCTTTCTTTTTCCTATATGCTAAAAAGACAGCAGACGCGAGGAAAGAGAAAATGGTGAA
Source organism: Candidatus Giovannonibacteria bacterium RIFCSPHIGHO2_02_FULL_45_13 (assembly GCA_001778635.1). GTDB lineage: Bacteria > Patescibacteriota > Minisyncoccia > UBA11713 > 2-01-FULL-45-33 > GWA1-44-25. The sequence goes on from MFHO01000026.1 coordinate 3,821, forward strand.
ACTGGCAAAAGGTCTTTTTCTGGCCGCGGCAGTTGCGGTAATGTCGGTTTTAGTTGCTTGTGGAATTCCGTTCTCCAGAACAGTAGCTATCCCGGAAGGAGTAGCCGAAAATCCAAAACAGCTGATTGCCAAGCTTGATATTTTAAAAACCGGGATGAGCAAAGAGGAAGTATTTAAAATCTTAAATATCCAAACCAAAACGCCGGAGGTGGAAAGCGCAGTTACGGCCGAAGAAAAACAAAGAATTCGATATGGAAGCGTGAACGTTCAAGGCAGCCCATCCGAAATGGAAGAGTGGCGCAAACACATTGATCGGCACGATATCACCAAGATTAATCTGCGCGACATATCAAATACGCTGCAAGGATTCACGCTGTGGTCGGCAACGACGAGCGAGGGTGGTGTAGATTTCTTTGCTTATCTGGTTTTCTACGATGGAAAATTCGTTGAGGTTAAAAAGCCGGACAACTACACAAAAAAGAAAAGCAAAACCGTTTACGTAACAGATCTGCTTGGAAGCGCGTTTGGCGGCGGAGTTTCCAAAGGGATGAAACAAATTCCTTAAGAACAAACTACGGCAATTTTTCGGGTTCGGGTGCAGGGACCATGTCTTCCCTGCTTTTTTCTTTTTCCAAAAAGAGGCATTTTACGCTTTCGTATGTTTCAAAAAATTCGCGGCTGCCGAAAACCCAAAGGATTGCGGCAATAAAAAAAATGCCGAGAGCGCCGGCAAAAAAGCCTTGAAAAAATATACCGAAAAAAGTATGGAGATCAAAAATGCGCGAAAAAAGATTGAGCGCAAAATAAGCAGCAAGCCCTCCGACTGCGCTTGCGGAAAACGATTCCAAAAACGCCCTTAAAACTCCGCGCATCGGCAGCCAGCCAAAAATTATCCGGAAAGAAAAGAAAAGTAAAATAAAATTAAACACGCTCCCGGTTAAAATTCCGAGCGGCAGAGACACAATGCGTATATCCGGAAGATCCTCAATGCGCAAAATGCGGCCCAAAAAACCCGACAAATCCTTATTTTCTGCAAGCGCGGACGAAAACCAAAACGCGGCGCCGATTGTAAGAAACGAAGCGGCAATGTTAATAATGAGCGGCCGCCACGACTCCCCCCACGCGTAAAAAGTCCGCACAAAAAGCATAAAAAGGCTCTGAAAAATTATGGCAAGGCTTAAAATAAATAAGGCTGCGGCGGTAAGACGGGTATCCTGCCAGCTAAACGCGCCGGCCCCCAAAATCACCCGCACGATCTGCGCGCGCAAAACCAAAATCAAAACAGCCGCCGGAACAGTCCAGAAAATAATGTGCCGGAACGCAGCTGAAAAATGTTCGGCAAATTCGTCACTGGCTTTTTTGATCGAAAAGGCCACTAAATTAGGAAAGGCCGCGACGCTGTACGAAAGTCCGATAACCGTAACAGGTATGTATTCTAAATTCAGCGCCAAATTAAAAACAGCGATGCTTCCTTGCGAAAAAAATGAGGCGATTCCCGTAAGAACAAGCGTCGTGATCTGAGTGATGGAAAGACCCAAAGTCCGCGGCAAAGAAAGCGCCATAACTCGCTTGAGATCTTCGCTCCAAAAATTTCCGAATGTCGGAAAAATCCGGAGATTGCGAATAGACGGAATTTGTATAGCCATATGTAAAAAGGCTCCAAGCGCCACGCCCCACGCAAGCCCGGCCAGACCAAGAAATTTATAAAACACGCCGATCCCCAAAATCACCCCGACGTTGTAAAAAATCGGAGCAAGCCCGTAAACAAAAAAACGCCTGAAAGACTGCGTGACGCCGGAAAGAATGTTCGATAGTCCTAGGAAAATAGGCGACAGAAGCAAAATCCTTGAAAGAAAAACTGTCGAGGCCACATCATCTTCTGCAAACCCCGGCAGAAAAATGTCTGCCGCGTAAGGCATCAAAAAAAACGCTAACGCGCTTAAAATCAAAACGGCGCATGAAAAAAGTAAAATCGCGGACCCAAAAAGCTCTTCGGCCGCGCCTTTTTTTTCTCCGTATTTTTTCAAAAAAATCGGAATTATCGCGGTTGACGCGGTAAAAAGCAGCATAAAGGTATAAATAAAATCCGGCACGCGGAAGGCTGCGAAATAAATATCGAGCGTGCGCGAAGCGCCGAAAGTGCCGGCGAGCAAGCGATCGCGGAATAAACCAAGCACATCGGCAGCTATGCCAAAAAAACCGAGCCAGAAAGCTGCATGGTGAAGATTATCCAAATCCGCGTGAAAAATTTTAGAAAACCTCATCTGCCATCTCTCTCCTTTATCGGCGGCTCCTTCCTTTTTTCCGGAGAAGCTGCCGGAGGAACTATCCCGGAAAGCGCCGCTTTGCCTGAACGCAAATTATCCAAAATGGTTTTGATTTCCGAGTTATCCGGATTTAACGCTAAAATCTTTTCAAATTCCGAAATTGCTTCGCCGGAGCGGCCGGTGCGGCTGTAAATCAAACCCAAAAAGTAGCGGGCGTTGGAATAGTTGGCATTGATAGAAACAGCGCGCTCGAAAACAATTTTGGCGTCAGACAGTCGATTTGAGCGGTAATAAAGAAGCCCCAATTGGAAAAGCGTCCCGATGTCGTTTTGCGCCAAAATTGCAGCCGCTTCGCTTCGCCTTATCGCTTCTTCTGTTCTGCCTTCAGCGTCATAAATCTGCGCCAAGACAAAATGTCCCTCGGCGTAATCCGGTTTTAATTCAACTGCTTTCAAAAACGACTCTTCCGCTTTTTTAAGCGACTCGCTGTTTTTGCTGACGGTGAAATTTGTCAGGTAAGCCATGGCTTTGTCTCCCCAAAGAAGCGGGTTTAATGGCGCGCGCTTCAGCGCCTCATCATATTGAGCCTGGGCTGCATCAAGCGCGCCGGCCGTGTTTAATTGAATCAAAAGCTCATAAATTTTACCCAAAGCGCGATAGTTCACAAAGTCAGATGGCGCCGCCTGAATTGCTCTTTGCGAAGTTGAAACCGCGCGATCCAAAAATTCTTTAAACCTGGAACTTAAAATTTCCGGCGGGGTGGCCCGGTCTTGAAGCAAAAGCTGCGCGCGATTCAAATAAATTTGGGCAAGCGAGCGCAAATAAAGATCGTTGGAGCGGCTTGATCCGGCGGCAAGCGTCATTTGCTTTTCTGCGGCATCAAGATTTCCCAAACGGTTAAAAACATCGAGTCCTTTCGCGTAAGCCAATTGCCCGATATAGCGCGCAGTCGCGGCGTAAATGCCCAAAGCCCCGACTACTATAAAAAACACCAAAATTAAAGCGGCGATGAACCCGCGCGGGCCTTCGGTGATTAAGGAAATTTCGCGTTCGCGAAAGAAGCCGTCTCTCCGTAAAACTGCCAGCAAAATGCCCATGGCCAAAAAACCCAGAGCGACAAGCGGGTAGCCAACCGAATAAAGCGCCCACATTAAAATTGTGTACGAAAAAATCAAGAAAGCGGAAAATGCTAAAATGCCAGCCTCCGCATCCGATTCCCTGGCTACAGCGGAAAGCCCCAAATACCAAAGCCATCCCAAAAATATCAAGTAAAAAAGCCATCCCAAAAGCCCGACTTCGGCGAACACAGTCAAAATATGGGAAGAACCGACGTTGAAACGCACCCCCCAAAAAGGCGTGCTGTTTATTTCTTGCGGCTTGTATTTATCCCAAAGATAGCCGAAAGAATTAGGCCCTGTTCCAAAAAGAAGATTTTCGCGAAGCGCGCTTCCGACTATATTCAATGTGGTTTTGTGCGATACCCCAACCTCTAAAGGCGCTGGGAAAGCGATTTTCGCCGCAATAAATTCACTGAAAAAAAATGAAAAGAGCGCGGCGAGAAGCAAAAGCAGAGGAACTCCAACACCTACCAAAGTAATATTTTTCCTCCAAATTGCGTAAGCAAGAAGAAAAATCGCGAAAAATCCGATTACGCCCCAGACCAGCGGGAAATTTACAACAAAAGCAAGAGATAAAGACACTAAAAATAAAGCCGCGATAATTAAGCGAAGCCTACCTGAGGAAAAAAGCAAAAACGGGTAAAGCATCATCACAAAAAACCCTGACACAAAACCAACAGCGTTCCATGAACCGATCGGATTAAACGTCCTGTTTTGAAAAAGTCCTCCGATACTCTGCCCGAGGCCAAAAACCGAAAACACCCAAACGATCAGCAAAAACAAAACAAACCCCCAAGCCAAAGCCTGCATAAGCCTGTAAAGCGAACGAGAATCCGAAAAAAGCAGCATGATCATCGCGCTCATTAATAAAAAAGTAAATAGCGCAAAAAAACTGTTCGGATCCGCGCCAAGCCCCAAAAAAGCCGCTCCGGATTTTGACAACAGTGCGGAAGCCAGCCAAGCCAAAAACAGAAGCCCCAAAACAATAAAAATGCGGTGGTACGGCAATGAGGCGCTGCCGGATTTAATTGAATAAGCAAGATACAAAATAAAAGAAAGGAACACAAGCGCGGTCACCATTAATTCTTTATTGAACTCCACAGGGGCCACCGTGGTGGGCAAAAACCACACCGGCAATAAAAAGGCAACCGCAATAATGCACCATTGCGCCGCCTTACGCAAAAACTCGTTGGATATTGTCATATGGAGTATTATATAACACCACAGCCCAGACGCAAGGTCGGGGCTGTGGATTCTTTGCTCATAAGCCGAGTTCTGTTTAAATAGTCATCTGTCTGGGCCAAGGATTACTCTCTTGGCTCTAGCGTCCCGCCGTGGCGGAACTTGCACCGGGCAAGTGTTTTTCACCATGCGCTGTCGCCAACGCACGCTGTGAGCTTTTGCCTCACCTCTTTTCACCCTTGCGCTATCAACGTTTCTGGTTTTAGACCAAAAATGATGACGTCCGCGGTATTGTCTCTGTGACACTATCTCGCGCCTTACCAATCTTTCGGAGAGCGCTTGCCCGCCGAAGCATTGGCGAAAGCGGGTGGCTGTTAGCCACTGCCTCTGACTTACGTAGCTTCCAGCCATAAGCTGGTTGCTGGCAGCTGGTTGCTGCGAAAGCCGGTGCTCGGACTTTCCTCCCTGTTAGATGCATACGTAGCATCTATCTAACGGGGCGACTATCCGGCAAAGAACTTTTACATTGTAGCAAATTAAAAACCTCGCGTCAAATCGCAATTAATACATTTTTATTTCAACGAGGATAATTGAAAAGAAATCTTGTGAAAATACCCGATCCGGAATGAGACAACGCTCTTAAAAAATAACGCGAGGCAGTGATTGCTGTAAACATGCTTACTAAAATTCCAAGCCCTAAAGTCAGCGCGAATCCGCGGACGAGCGAGGTGCCGAACCAATAGAGAATCACTGCGGTAATCAAACTCGAGATATTGGAATCGCGGATTGATGTCCACGCGCGGCGGAAGCCTTCCAGCATTGCCGTATCCAAAGACCTACCGGAGCGCAGTTCTTCTTTCATTCTTTCAAAAATTAAAATATTTGCGTCAACCGCCATCCCGACAGATAAAATAAACCCGGCGATGCCGGCGGAAGAAAGCGTTACGGGAATCAATTTAAATAAAAGCAAAGTAAGCGCCGCATAAACCCCTAAAGCAAGAATAGAAATTATTCCCGGTAGTCTGTACCAAAACATCATAAAAAATGCAACCGCCAGCGCGCCGTAAATCGCGGCGCGCAAACTTTTAAGCAGCGCTTCTTTCCCAAGCGAAGCTCCGACGCTCTGCTGTGAAAGCAAAGTGATAGGCACGGGCAAAGCGCCGGCGTTAAAACGCCTCACCAGTTGTTTTGCCTCCTGCTGCGTAAATTTGCCTGTGATTTGAGCTTTGCCTCCGCTGATTTTTTCGCGCACGGTAGGAATGCTTATCGGGGCGCCGTCCAAAAAAATCGCGACCGGACTCTCCACGTTTCTCTCCGTAATTTCTTCAAAAAGTTTTGCGCCCTCGTCGTTGAATTCCAAAGAAATCTCCGGCGAGCCGATTGTCTGGTCAAAACTCAAAGATGCGCGTTTTAAATATCTTCCAGTAAGTTTTGTTGCAACAAAATCTGAAATGGATGCAGTAGAAGTCGCCAAAATTTTTCCGGCTGAATCGCGCTCCAGTTCCCTAAACTCCAAATAAGGCGTTTCGCCGATTGCTTTTATGGCTTCTTTAATGTCAAAAACTCCGGCAAGTTCAACAATAAGGCGTCGCTCACCACCCATATTCTCCGTCTGCACAACAGGCTCTGCCACACCGAAAAGATTGATCCGTCTCTCAATGACGTCGCGCAATCCGGCCATAGCTTCTCCGATTTCTGCTTGCGACGCAAGCTGTGAAGTGTCTGCCTTATAAACCAAATGCGTCCCGCCCTGCAAATCCAGCCCCAATCTAAACGGCAGCCACCCTGACCAATCAAAATAACCGGCAACCGCGCCGATGAGCAAAATCGTCAAAGCTAAAATTCTAACTTTCACCATAATCAGCTTATTTTAAAGTATTCACCGAAAAATAAAAGAGTCGCACATCAAATCAACCTTGAAAGCAAATCGGCGGGCGTGGCGATGGTTTCATGGACGAGTTTTTTGACGGATGGCTCTTCGTAGAGATCATGCGGGTAATGCCCCATTAAAGTTTTGCCTTCCAAAGAGTAGATCATTTTGCCCAAAACGGCGGCGGCAAAAAGCTCGCCAGCCACGTTCACCCCAATGTAACCGTCCTTATTATAAACAAAACAAACGTCCGCGACTTTCACTTTGCGGAAAAGATGGTCGTAAACCCGCGCCACAACCTCCGCCCTGTAAATCGGGTGCGCCAGCCTTTCTTTTTCCGGCAAATGATGAAGCTGGTGCTGGTCCATCGCGAATTCCGGATGCAAAATTGTAAGCCTTATCCCCCTTTCTTTAGCCAGCCCGCTAAGTTCATCCATAAATTGATGGAGTTCTTTGGCAAACCGCTGTGAAGAACAAAAAACGATGCTTTTCATTTTAGTAATTTAATTGTAAAAAAGAAAAACAAAACAAGCAATGCAAAAGCAAAAAACAAAATTTGCGGCTTAGCCGCTATAGCTGGTAAACGGCAAATTTTAAAACCCACACCGTTTTGGTGTGGGTTAAATTATCCCTAACTCTTTAAATATAAAATACATCGGCGGCTCAAGACCGGGGGATTTTTGCCACGCTTCATCTTCATTAGTCTTGCGCACAATTTCAGGCAAGTCGTTAAGCGTAAGCGAAAGGCCATACCCAAATACAAAATCCTCTAGCTTTTTCGCCAGTGCCGCAATCTCGTTTTTATCTTTCCATTCAGCTTTTTTAATTTCGGTAGGCTCAATTTTTAATTCTCCCAACCATTCTGGAACATCGAAAACGTGCCACTCGTGATGAGTGCCTCCGTCTCTTGAACAGGTGTGCGGAAGAGTTGCTTCGTAAAGCTTCTCAATTCTGACGGGCACAAACCCGACTTCCTCCGAAGATTCTTTGATCGCGGTTTCTTCCGGAGAAAAGCCGTCGCGGTGCCCCGCTGGCAAAGCCCATCCGGGATTATATTTTTTCCGTTCAATCATCAAAATCCTGCCGTCCTTCTCAAAACGCATCCCAACGCTCTTATTATCGCATTTTTTGGACATTTATTACTCCTTCCTTTTATGGCTTGCGCTTTTTGATTTGTTTTTTAAAGAACTGGAAAGAAAACTTAATAATTCCGGTATGCTGCGGAAAATTTTGTGGACATAATAAGTCACGAACGGGCTGATTGATTCCCCCCTTGGCCAAATCAGCCAAACTTCTTTTTGGGTTTCGTATGCCTCGCGGATTTCATTAATTACTCCGGCGGAAAGCACGATTTTAGGAAAATACGCGATGACCCGGTGAGATTGCCTGATTAACCAATAAAGATCCCGATTCACCACTTGATTATAAATCGCCATGTTTATTTTTTTGCCGTTTGACGATGCAAGCGGATCAATATATCGCGGATCAAAAACTATAAAATATTTATGCAGCTCCTCTGCCAGCCGGTCTACCTTTTTCTGTACTTCCGGCTCGTAAGCATGCGTAAGCGGCATGCTTAAATAAACCGTGTCCGTTTTTGGCTCAAACATTAATCTGTGAAGCAGCGTTGCGGGTGCGGAAACAGGAACAACATAATGAAGCTGGCGCATCATTTCAGCCCAACCAGCCGTAGTTTCAACCTCAACATTTCCCCACAACATCACTTCTTCCAAAGAAAGATTCGTTGCCTCCCATTGTTTACGAGATTTTAATTTTTTCCGAACTTTATCGGCATCGTCCAAAAACGTTATAAACATACCCGGATTGAGTTGCGAAACATAATAATTATCCCAAGCGCGCTGGAAAACCTTTTTCCAAAAAAACATTGCGTGAATATTGATAACGACGGCATGATTTTCGTTAAGCGCCCTTGGCAATTCTTTTGTAATGCGTTCAAAAACCGCGCTTCTTACTGAATTTGTAACGGAGGGATTTGCGTTAAGAACGTTCTCTGGAGTTAAACGCACGCCAATTGCATTGGCGTGCTCTAAAATCATGTCTCCCACAGGGTAGATTTTTATTTTTTTGCCATGACTCAAAGCATGTTCTTTCACTTTCTCTAAATATTCATTCCGCCCGGAGCCGGAGATTGCTGTTGTAATAACCAGCATATTTATATATTCATACTATGCCTATAAAAGAAAAAGGCAACCTATATCGGTTGCTCCTTGTTCAGCCTCATCACCATCTGCAAATTTAAGATGGTGAAAATCAAATTGAGAAAAAAGAAAACCCACGCGCCGACAAATGGGGCATAAATCACCAAAAGCGCACCGCCGAGCGCCATGCTGACAAATCCCAATCGATGCGGCACAAATATTAGACCAAAAGCGATGCCAAGTGCTCCAAAAACACCCAACCACCTAAGAGCATCCGGAACATAACCGCCAAAGATAAGAGTGATAAAAAGGACGGCGGAGAGAACAGAAAAGATCGTGGTGGAAACTTTCTTGTTAACTCCAAAAATTTCTAAAACGCCGGAAATGGCAATCAACAACTGGAGGCTCGTCAAAATATAATCTCGCAGAAATAAAAAGGCAAAGAACGTAAGGATTACGGCGCCGAAACCAATCAGGTGCGGCCTGTAATTCTTTGATTTAACACCGAAAAGGATAACCACCATTCCGGCGTAAGCAACAAGATTCCAAATTGTGCTTGTAAAATCAACAAAGCCTAAAAAATTCAAAACATTCATGATATTCATATCATACCCTCCCGTAAAAATTTGTCTATAAACACTCTAGCGCACAAAATAAAAAAGGCAAGCCTAATGGTAGGATTGCGCTTTTCGCTCGAACTGTATCCGGCGCGCGGCATCAAGGTGCTCGCAACCAAGCTCGTCTTCCATAATTGATACCACGGCGCTCAACTGCTCAAGCATATAACCTGTTTTCTCTAATTCACTCAACAAATGCGGGATGTGCGCGTTTACGTTTTTCATCTCATCGGCCTCCCTGCGCAGCTTCTCAAGCAAAGCGGCTAGATTTCTGACGGATGTTTCCAGCATCTCAACTTTGTCGCTGTCCGGCAAAGACGCGAGGCGAGTTAAACAGCGATTGCGGATAGATTTTGCCGAAGGCAAGCTTTCAATAATAATTCCTTCAGCCGCGACGTAATCATAAATCTTTTTCAAAAGCAGTAATTCGTCCCCTGTTGGCTCTTCTATGGTCGCGACAATGTTCGGCGCAAGCTCTTTTTCTTCTTCCACATCATGAAATCTGGTCCATTTGCGGTAGCAAAGCTTAAACTTCCCGCAATCATTATAAATATGCGCGTAGATCATAAATCACCTTAGGAATTCCACCTGAAATTATGGCACTGTCCAATATAATCTGTCCAGTGCAGTTTACAGTCTTTCGAAGCGCTGTAATGAATACAGCTTTGGCAAAACTCTTCCTGAAATTCTTTCTGCCAATCTTTAAGCGGAATTTCCATGGGCAACATCAATGGATCGTCTTTTGCGTGTTCAATCTTCTTGATTCTTTCTTCCCATTTATCCTCCGGCATATACTTGCTCCTCTCTTTCTAATTTAGGTATACCACAAAACAAAAGCCCCGTCAAGTTTTTTTCAAAATGGCTTCTCTTGCGACATGTTGACCGCAAATATTAAAAAGAATAGTATTATCTTATGAAGACAAAAAGAGAACTGATTTTTCAATACGAAGTTATTTTTGAACCGAATGGCGCGGGATATACAGTAACTGTGCCAAAATTGCCTGGGATAGTCACGGAGGGAGACAATTTAAAAGAAGCAAAAGAAATGGCCAAAGATGCAATAAAATGCCATCTGGAAGCCGCGCTCAAAGATAAAACCTTGCTTACATTCGGATTGCCAAAAAAAGAACGGGTGCTTGTTGGCGTATAACCTGAAATTCCATTGCCAAAATTGCCCCGCATCCCGTCCCTAATTGTCATAAAAGCCCTGCTAAAAGCGGGTTTTTATGAATATCATCAAAGTGGCAGTCATATTCAATTAAGGCATCGTGTTAAATTGGAGTTGAGAGTAACCGTACCGTTTCATCGAAAAGAACTTACACCAAAAACAATGAAAACAATCATTAAACAAGCCAGCCTAACTATTGCTGAATTTATCAATCTGCTGTAGCAATTTGGTTTGCCTGCTGGCAAAACAAAAGCTCCGTCAAGTTTTTGACAAGGCCTCTTTTACAATAGCGACACTAGCCGAGCATCCGAGGCGGTTGGCTCCGGCATCCAACATCGCTTTCGCCGTTGCGAAATCTCTGATTCCGCCGGCGGCTTTAACTCCAATTTTCTTTCCGACCGTTTTGCGCATTAACGCGACGTCTTCAACAGTTGCTCCGCCTGTTGAAAAACCGGTGGACGTTTTAACAAAATCAGCTCCGGCTTCTTTGGCAATTTTACACGCCAAAATTTTTTCTTCGCGAGTAAGCAAACAGGTTTCAATAATAACTTTAAGAACAGTGTGTTGCGGGACGGCATCTCTAACGACCTGAATATCATTCTCAACAAGCGTAAGATATCCGGATTTTAGATCGCCGATGTTTATCACCATGTCTATTTCGCTTGCTCCGCACGCAACAACTCGCTTTGCTTCCAAGGCTTTAACGTTTGGCAAGCTCAAGCCAAACGGGAATCCCACAACAGAACATATATTCGTACTTTTTCTGGTAAGCCTAGGGACGCAGTAAGACACCCAACTGGGGTTAACGCAAACTGAAGCAAAATGATATTCGTTTGCTTCCTGACACAATTTATTAATCTGAAGATTCGTAGAATCCGGCTTCAGCAGAGTGTGATCAATATATTTTGCAATGTCCATTCAACCTCCGCTTTCTGCAACCACCCTAGCGCAATGCAAAAAAGTGTGCAAGTATGTATTTTAGATTTCCGAAAAAGGAGGAAACGTGGCAAAAAATCCGTATATTGTAAAAAGGGATGATGGGCTCGCGATCACCAAACGAGGTTATAAATTTCTCCAAAACATCGTAACCGATCCGTACGGAGATGTTTACGCTTTCACGGACGAAGCGCCGCGGCTTTTAGCCGCCGCATCCATGGCGCGTCTTTCGAGAAGCGCGCAAGATTTAAGAAAGACCTATCTGCTTGAGTTTGCGATAGCCGAAGCCGCGGCTCCAGAGTTTATTGAAAAAATAGTAGCCGGGTTCGGAGACGATTCCGTAAAGCAATTAATCTATGTGCTTTTGGTTGTTGAGCGCGCCTCCAATCTGCTGACAAAAAAATTGGAATGGGGAAGGTTCGCGGGATATCTGGAGCAGTCAACGCGCTACATTTATTTTGATCAAAAAGATGAATCAGGGCGGTATAAATATTACATTCCGCCGAATCTTTCGCCGGAAGTTAAGCTGACTTACATAGAGCGCATGAACGCGATCTTTAATAATTACTCTTATATCGTCCGCGAGCTCACTGCTTTTGTAAGACTTCAAACAAAAGAACCGGAAGACAAAATAGGGCGCGCGGCTTGGTTGGGAGCAACTAGAGCACAAGCATGCGACGCCGCGAGGGCATTGCTGCCGGTAGCCACACAATCAACCGTTGGCATAGTGGCTCCCGCGCAATCCGTTGAGAATCTTATTTATTTTCTCGCTTCGCAAACTCTGGAAGAAGCGCAGGAAACCGCGAAATCCATTTTGCGGGAATCAAAAAAAGTAGCCGGCCCATTCTTAAAACAGGTTGAGCGACCGGAACGCGGAGGCGCGGCGATAGTCTATAGACAAGATACTGCCTCCGCTATAGCAAATCTTGCGAAATCGTATTTCGGTTTATTCCAACCTCAGGTATCAAATGAGAATGAAGTCACTCTGGTTGACTGGTGGCCGAAAGGAGATGAGCTTGATATTTTAGCGCCGGAGATACTTTTTAGCGAAACAAAAATGCCGATAAAAATGCTGCAAAATCGCGTAAAAATCTGGCCGCGCAAGCAAAAACTTGAAGTGTTCAACGCTTATGTCGGGAATCGCCTAGATTACAGACACAAACCCGGAAGAGCTTTGGAAAAAATTCACTATGAATGGGAACTTTTGATTGGCTACGGAATTTTCCGCGATCTTCAAAGGCATCGCGTGCTGGACATGCCGGAGTGGCAGCGGCTCTCGCCCGCTTACGGATATGACGTTCCGAAACTTGTTAAAGAGTCCGGAATGGAAGATATGTTTAAAAACTGCTTTGAGCTTTCAGCGGATTTGTATGACTACATGAAAGGAGTAGGACTGAAAGAGGAAACGCCGTACGCGACGCTTTTGGGGCACAAAATGCGCTTTAGGTTTGTAATGAACGCCCGCGAAGCCTTCCATTTTTTGGAACTGCGCACACAACCACAGGGGCATCCGGGCTACAGAAGAGTTTGCATTGAAATGCATAGGCTCCTTTCCGAAATCCATCCGCTTTTGGGAGCCGCGATGAAATTCGTAAACAAAGCTGAAGATCCGGAGCTCACTCGGATGGCGGCGGAGCTCGCAACGCAGAGAAAACTCGCTCTTTTAAAACAAGAAAACCCCGTCGAATGACGGGGTTTATTTTTTTGCTGACAGCCCCAATTTTTCTTTAACTTTCGTCCAAATTTCTTCGTAAATATCTTCCGGAGGTCTCAATTTGCCTCCGCGCACGCAATTGATAACCAAAAATTCTTTAGGAAATTCCTTGATCATCGTGCGATAAGAAGCATGCGCATTTTTTAAATGCTGGATATTTTCATGCCCATCTTGAGCCAAGCCGCGTTTTTTTATAAGCTTCAAGCTCACTTCAATCGGCAAATCCAAAAAAACGTTGATGTCAGGCTTTGGAATCCCTAAAATCTCAAATTCTGTCTGATAAAGCCATTTCAGAAATTCTTTTCTTCCGCGCGCGTTATGAATTTTGCCGCCTTGGTGTCCGCCGTTAGACGCGACGTACCGATTGGCCAGAATAATCTTTCCCTCTTCAAGCCAATCGCGCATCTTAAAAGAAAGATCATACCTATCAAGCGCGTAAAAAAGCGAAGCCGCGTATGGAGATACGTCATCCGGTTTTCCGTAAATTCCTCGCAGATAATTGCTGATAAGCCCGGCCGAAACCTTGCTGTACTGGGGAAAATCCACAAGTTCAACACGATGGTCTTCTTTTTTCAAGCGCTGCGCCAAAAGCTTCCACTGCTCTGTTTTTCCAGAGCCGTCCGGCCCTTCAATAACAATTAATTTGCCTTTTTGCATTTCTTCTCCATTTTAGCACTTTCGCGTATATCAAAAGGGACTATCGCCAAATTCAAATCCTTGAAAATGCCGCCGGAACCGCTTAGTCGCGTAAAGATTTTCTGAAAAATCAGAACGATCTTTTTGGGGTCATTGGTCCATTGCTCGATTTTCACCCGCTTGCCTTTACAAATTTTTGCGATAAATTCAGATCCTGGTCCGTTATAATACGCTCCGACATAAACAATTCGCCTAATGCCGTATTGCAGCATTTTTTTCACACATCCCAAGCACGGAGTAGCAATAATATAAGCAGTTGCTCCGTCCAGCGATGAAACAGCGTTGGCAATCGCATTGTCTTCGCCATGCAAAGTTCGCACACAATGATTATTGATTATCAAATGCCCGGCCTCATCGCAATTTTTAAGTCCTGAAACTGCGCCGTTGTATCCTGACCCGACAATTCTGTTATTTTTAACAAGAACACAAGAAGTTCGCAACCGATCGCAAGTTCCGCGCGAGGATCCCAAAACCGCAATCGCGATAAACAGTTCGTCCCAACTCGGTCTATTATTTATAAAACCTCCAACCTCTTTAGACAATTTAGACAAAATAAAAAAGCCTCTAACTAAGAGGCTATAAAATATCAGGAAGAATGTCCAACAAAACCTGTGGATTGCGCGATGGAGCTACAATGTAAACGCCACTTGCGCGACCGTCATTCTTCAAAAATCTTATTAGTCTTAAAGCGCCCTCCAAACCCCATTCCAAAAGCGCATCCTCGCGCTCCCAAAACTTTAAAGATTCTTCGTAAACCTCTTTAGGCAAGGAAACGCCAACAATCTTGGCATTTTTTATTGCTTCAATTGTCTTCCTGTAAACAAGCGGCCAGACACCAACAAGCAGGGGTCTTTTAGAATAGCGGTGATAAAAATTTAAAAGCTCCATAGCCTGCAACGCGCTAAATATTGGCTGGCTCATAAAAAAATCTGCTCCGGCGCTTTCCTTTTCTTGAATCCTTATTCCCTCGTATTCCAAGTCTGGCTCGTTTTGGTTTACAGCGGCACCCAAGGCAATTCCCAAACCCATTCTTTTTCTTAAATACTCGTCGAAAGCCTTAAGCGCTCCGATTGAATCGGTCTGAAAAACTCCGCGCGAAGGAATTATTGCTTTTTCAGCCTCATATGGATCGCCGGTGATAATCAAGAAAGCGCTGACTTTGCTCAACGAATAAGCCGCGAAGGCTTGGTTTAAAAGGCCGTTGATGGAACTGTCGCGAGTTGTTACGTGAGGAATTACGTCAATTTTTCTCCGCGCAAGCGCAACGGCCAGCTCAACAGAATCATGCGATATTCTGCGACTGGAATTTATATCAAAAAGCGCGGCTCCGACCTCAATAAGCTTCTTAATCGTGGTTTGAAATTCTTTCAAATCCGTTGACACCCCCGGCGGATCAATCTGGATGCTTACCAAAAATTCCCCGCTTCGCATTCTTTCAATCAATGTCTTTCGTCTTTTTCCCACTTCTAATCTCCGACTTCTAGCCTCTTATCTAGCACACTAACCATAAAATGGCCACTAACCAAACTCTCAACCCATTAACGTATCTTGACGATCGTCACGTTACGTTAGTAAAACAAAAAGTAGATATTTCTAATCGCGCTTTTTCGTGCTAAAAATCAATTATGACTTTGGCTACTCCATTGGAGGAAATTTTTAAACAACTCAATCCGCGGCAGAAATCTGCGCTTAAAAATTTGGGGTTAAAAACCGTACGCGATCTACTTTACCACTTTCCATACCGCTATGAAAATCCGGCGGATTTAAAAAGAATCGGGGAAGTTTTTGAGGGGGAAAAAGTCAGAGTCTGGGGCAAGGTTAAAAAAATTGACTACGAAAAAACATGGAAGAAAAAATTAAACATTGCTTACGCAACCGTTGAAGACCCAACCGGACGGATAAAACTTGTCTGGTTTAGGCAGCCATACATCGCCAAAATGCTCCCTGAAGGATCTTGCGCGATATTTTCAGGCAAGGTCGCGATGCGAAAACAGGAAAAATATATTGCAAATCCGCTTTATGATATTGTCCCGTGCAGCGTTATTCCAGCGTTTTCTAAAGAAGATTCCGCCAAACTGCAACCGCTTTATTCGGCGTCGTCAGGCATCTCCTCCCTTTGGATATCAAAAGCGATTTCAAAAATAATCAGGCAAGTTAATATCGCCGAATTTCTGCCGGAAGAAATAATAAAAAAATACCATCTGCCGGAGCTGGGAAAAGCGCTCCGCTGGGCGCACTTTCCAAAAACCGAGGATCACGCCTCGGCCGCGAAAAAGCGCTTTGCATTTGAAGAAGTTTTTTTGATGCAGCTTTTGAGAATGTCCCAAAAAGAAGAAATCAAAAAAACTTCCGGTATTAAACTTTCCAACCTCGAAACTTTGCGCGATGAATTTGTTACGTTGCTCCCATTTAAACTGACCAACGCGCAAGAAAAAGCCGTAAACGACATTATAAAAGATTTCAAATCCGGCCATCCTATGAACAGACTTTTGGAAGGAGACGTTGGATCCGGCAAGACGGCTGCTGCGGCCTGCGCTGCGTATGTAATCGCCAAAAACGGCATGCAAGCTGCGTATATGGCGCCGACCGAAATTCTGGCGCGCCAGCACTTTGAAACTTTCGCAAAAGTTCTAGGACGCGCAGGACTCAAAATCGGGCTTCTAACCTCCTCCATTTCGGAAAAATTCCCGTCGAAAATCGCGCGCGAAAAATCCACGCACGTCTCCAAAACACAACTTTTAAAGTGGGTTGGAGAAGGCGAATTTCCAATTTTAATAGGCACCCACTCTTTAATTGAAAAAAACGTTGAGTTTAAAAAGTTGGCTCTCGCGATGGTGGATGAGCAACACAGATTCGGAGTCATGCAGCGCTCGAAACTCTTTCAAAAGAATGCAAATAAGGAGGTCCGACCTCCCGGGG
>MFHO01000026.1:20497-20701 GCA_001778635.1 Candidatus Giovannonibacteria bacterium RIFCSPHIGHO2_02_FULL_45_13
CTTACAATCTACGCCGATTTGGATGTTTCTTTAATCGATGAAATGCCTGCCGGTCGTAAACCGATTGAAACAAAAATTGTCCCACCAAAAGAAAGAAATCTGGCTTATGAATTTATCAGAACAAAATTAGCAGAGGGCGATCAGGCTTTTGTGATATGTCCACGCATCGAGCCGCTGGACCAGAGGAAGTCCGACTTCCCAAGG
>MFHO01000026.1:20708-22451 GCA_001778635.1 Candidatus Giovannonibacteria bacterium RIFCSPHIGHO2_02_FULL_45_13
ACTTCCTGAAAGCGGAGATGAAATCCGTAAAAGAAGAATATAAAAAGTTAAAAGAAAAAATTTTTCCTGAGTTCGAGATCGGCATAATGCATGGGAAATTAACGCCGAAAGAAAAAGAAGAAACCATGCGCCAGTTTCGCGACGGCAAAACGCAGGTTTTGGTTTCCACTTCCGTAGTTGAAGTAGGAGTGGATATACCAAACGCGACAATTATGATGATAGAAAGCGCGGAAAGGTTCGGGCTCGCACAGCTTCACCAATTTAGAGGCCGCGTAGGAAGAAGTGATAAAAAATCCTACTGTTTTATTTTGGCTGGTAATTATTCTGCAAATATTTTTCGTCGCTTGAGGGCGCTGACTACGGCTAAAACCGGCTTTGAGCTCGCCGAGTACGATCTGGAATTTCGCGGCCCGGGCGAACTTTCCGGCCGCCGCCAATGGGGCATCTCTGACATCGGCATGGAAGCCCTGCGAAACCTCAAAATGGTCGAAGCCGCCCGCGCCGAAGCAAAAGCAATTATTGAATCAACTTCGCTCAACCAACACTCGGTGTTGGTTGAAAAAGTAAAAGCCCTCTCGCGAGAGCCACCGCATTTTGCGTAAATTGCCAAAGAAAAGCTAATATGATAACATAAGACCATGAAATACACTGTGATTATTCACAAAAGCGAATATGGATATGACGCGCACGCACCCGCGTTGCCTGGATGCCACAGCCAAGGAGCCACAGAGGAAGAAGCCTTAGAAAATATCAAAGACGCAATTTTGACTTATTTGGAAATGGAGCGAGAAGAACTAAAAGGAGCGAAAACTCTTGAGGTTGAAGTCGCGCCAGCGTAATTTAATGCTTTTTACTGACGTGTCATCAGAACGCGCAATAAAAGCTTTTGAGAAAGCCGGCTTTTGGATATCAAAAGAGGGCAAGCATGTTGGAATGACAAATGGCACAAGGAAAATCACGATCCCGAGACACAACAGACTAAACCCGTACACACTCAAAAGCATCATCCGTGACGCCGGCTTAACTGACGAGGAATTTAAAAAGTTAATTTGAAAACAAAAGGCCCTCTCGCAAGAGCCCCTGCATTTTGAGTAATTACTTCCTATGTTTCGGCGTTATCCAAAAGCCGAGATATTTTCCGAGCATCAAGCGGGTTTGGGCGTCTAGTGCGGGAATCGCGCCAAAAAAGATTACTGTGAACGGCACTAAAATCCATTGAAGCGCCATCGATGCTGTGCGTAATCGGCTATAGTGTGGCGGGCGAGGCGGAAGAAGCTGCATAGAAATTATCGCGGAGGTTACAAGCCCAACCATCGCAAATGTCATTATAATACGGGTAATTTGAGGGAGGTTATACGCCAATACCAAATTGTTAAATTCCCGCCCACCCAAAAGCACCGGGAGCCAGCCTAACGCGAAAAGCAAAAGCGCGTTGGTTGACCACGACCAGTAGCCCTCGATCATGTTGAATAAATAATATAGTTTAGCGCGCAATGGAATAGCGCGATTTTTTAGAAAACCAAATGCAACGTATGGAAAATTTTCCACTCCCCACGCCCAGCGCCTTTGCTGGCGGTAAACATTTTTCGCGGTCCGCCAAAAAGTCGGCGCCAGATTCGCGTCCATAAACACAGGATAAGAAAGCGGAAGCGATTCATAGTTTCCGTCATAAAGCAAAAGTGAGTTCCAAAAAATTCGCGAATCCTCCGAAACCATATTTGTCTGCCAAAAATCCAAATCCAC
>MFHO01000026.1:22457-24637 GCA_001778635.1 Candidatus Giovannonibacteria bacterium RIFCSPHIGHO2_02_FULL_45_13
TTTAAAACTCATAGAGTGCGAAGAAAAAGTGGTCAGCCGCTCCGGCCGCTCCTGCTGCATCATCTGCCAAAAAGTCCCGGATGTCGCCACCACGCGAGATAACGCCGGCGCATCCCAAATGTTGTTGTTGTAAACAGGAACCGGCTGATAGGAAGATTGTGTTGGGTTTTTCGCTGTAAGAAAATGCCACGCAAGACATTCAAAATACTGCTGGCCGACTTGCGTATCTACATCAAAAGAAGAAACAATAATGTTTTCGTAAGGGATTTCTCTCGGGTCTATAATTTGTTTTTTTACGGCTCTTGCAGCCCAGGTTTCATTGCCGCCTTTTCCGGAGATTTCGCCTTCGAGTCCGGCTGGATGCATAGTTGTTAAAAAATTCGGAAATATATTTTGATATTCTTCACGAACCCTCTTGCCAACCTCTAACCCCCCAATTTCCCACTTCTCCTCATAAGACAAAACCAAAATCATCCTATCCTTCGGCCAGCGGCTCCTAGAAATCGCCTCAACTGTGCCGCGCACGATTTCGTATGGCTCATTCGCCATCGGCAAAATCACCAGATGCCAGATATGTTCTATTCTTAAGTTTTTTAACCTTTCCCGCCAATCCATCTTCAAATTTTCTTTCATCCTTTTCGCATTAGCCCGCAAATGAAAAGACAAAAACACGGTTTTAATAAGCCAATAAAGATCAAAAATAATTATAAAAAACGCCGCGCCCACCGGATAAAAATAGGACGCGGCGACCATTCCCAAAAGCGTCCCCCAAGCCAAAGCCCCCGGAAAAATTTCCAAAGCGCGGTAAACTATGCGATCCGCGCCTTTCAAGTCCTGCGAAAAAGCGATTTTTAGGTAATTTTTTTTATTCTGCATTTATAAACTCAGAATAGCGTAAAATGATGTAAAACAAAAAGGCACCGGACGGCCAGTGCCTTAAGAAAATTTTTCAACTAATTTTTGGTCTATCATATAGAGGCAAATTTCTTGGGCTCCTTGTTCAGTATAACAGAATTTTTCTACCAAAACTTTAATCATATGCGCAATATGCTCTTTCAGCCTCGTGTCAAACGTTTCAAAAATTTCCGTTCCGAATGCCTTAACGGCATCTCTAAAACTTTCAGTTTTGAAAAGCGGCTGATGGAGAACTTTTTCTTTTAGATTTCTAATATACGCCCCTGAAAGCTCCTTATAAAGTTCTGTCTCGGTTATATTCACGTGCCAATCTTTGGCAATAAGCTCCGTGTATCTTTTCTGGATTTCTTCAGCATAATTCCTGGCGGCATTGTTACTCATTTCCTTCCCAGTAAAACAAGTTCCCAGCGCCTTGAGATAATCAAGCGTAACTTCTAGCTCTTTGCCAGTAGACGGGCAGATCGCCTTACTTCCTATATCGTAACTTACCGCGCAAAGATAATTTAGAATATCTTCCATAATTTGGTCTTTGTTGTAAAAATACAACGCCTCTTTAATCTCGCTCAAAACCGTATAGTCATACCACTTTACAAGCGAGACCATGAAATCCGGCGGTATATATTTATCGCGGCGATCTCGGCCGATGCCGTGCTTGAAGTATTCCGTAACGTGGCCCATATTGATTAAATTGGGTTTACCTTCGTGCCTGATGAAAAAATCACTAAAAAGCCCGATGGATTCTCTTCCAGTAACTCCTTCTTCTCCCTCACTTTCGCCCTCGGCAATCAATTTGTGCCGAACTTGTTTAGTAAATTTTTTCTTATCTTCGTCTGAAAGCCATGAAGGTATTACGCCGCCGTAGATTGACATCCTTAAAAGACGCCCTGGCTCGTCGCAATACTTGCTATACTCCCTAAAATTTGGAATCCATTCTTTTAAAGGCGCGCAATCCGGTTTCATCCGCGAAGAAATTATTACCCGCGCAAAATTTTCAAGAACTCTTGGAAGAAAGCGCGATTTGATTTCGTTGCCGAAAACTCCGCAGTAAATATTAACTTCGGTAGGCACGTCTAGCACATAACGGATTTCATTGTATTGAATCCTGCCCTGGAAAGACTCTGCTTTTGTTTCCTTCTCAACAGCGGCTTTGTCTTCCGGATTCATCAAGGCCAAAAAAAGCGAATTCACCCTCTCCTCTATGTCATCTACTTTATGTACGCCTTCAGAAATAACGTTATGCAATTCAAGTAATCTATCTACGTTGT
>MFHO01000027.1 GCA_001778635.1 Candidatus Giovannonibacteria bacterium RIFCSPHIGHO2_02_FULL_45_13
TTTCCACATCTTTTAAGCAATATTTTTTGATCTCATCAATTTTGCCTTCTTTATACCACCTCAAGGCCTGCATGCCGTCGCCGCTTTTTCTGACACCCAAAGAATTCTCCGCCAAGTTGTCCAGCGATACACGAAATCCCAAGCCACGCTCAATATCTTCCATTAAATCGAGGGTCGCGAGATTTTTGAAATTCAAAGAAACGTATGGGCGCAAGACCGGTAGATCAAAATGGTGAATATTAAAACCAATCACTCTCGGCGCGCTCAAAATAAGTTTTTCGAATTCCGGAATTTCGTGTTCTTCAAAGGCGCAGTACTTATCCGTCCCATAAATGTACGCTCCGACCACGGAAATCCCCAGTTTATCAAAAAAGGTTCTTCCGCCAACCTCGTCAAATGATTTTTTTGTCTCGATATCAAAAACAATGTCTCCCGTATCCATAGGATAATTTGTATCACAACCATCTGTAAAAGTAAAAAGCTCGCTTGGCGCGAGCCTTCGGATAGTTATTTACTTTTACTTTCTAAGTAGCATCTCCAGCAGTAGCGGAATGCTTTATCAAAAGACTTCGGAGCAAAATCCAGAACAAATAGTTTCTTTTTGCAAACCAAACAATCAGCCACGGGGCTAAAAAACCACCAAATAAAGTAACAAACAAAGATAAGCCCGACTAACCAAACCAACCAAGAAACTTCTGAAACCTCAAAACCAAAAATTTTCATTCTCGCCGCCGATTTCTAATACTATGATGTATCATAGTATTCTACAATGGCAAGTCAAGCGCCCACGCGCCGGGGCCGAGGACAACTATCCTTTTAACAACTTAAGAAAGTCTTCACGTGAAAGATCAGCTTGCTTTAAAATACTCTGGATAATTTCCGGGGGCAAATCGAAGTTGGAGTGAAATTGAACTGTTACTCTTAACGATTTTACAAAATGTTTTAGTTGGATATGGCTACCGCGTTGATGATGAACGTAAAAACCAGCCCCGGCTAAAGCCCTAAGAACTTCTTTTGGCTTAAGAGCTGGCAATTTAGGCATATGCTAAATTGTTACGGCGACTCTTTCCTGCAATAAACCCATTTCGTTAGGAACATCGTTTTTTTCTTTCAAAAGACCTTCGAGATGACAACGAATAGCATCTCTCGCCATTTCTTGGGCTTCTTCAAGATCGCGGCCATAAGTAACAATGCCTGATAAGGTTGGCACCACAACTTGATATCCGCCAGTTTTCAGCGGTTCGTAAATAACCGTATATAAATATTCTCTCGACGTAATTTTGCGTTTTTTCATAAAACTATATTATCACAAACAAAAAACCGGCGCAATGGCCGACTTTTTCTACAAAGGCAAGTCAAGCGCCCATGCACCGGGGCCGAGGACAAGGAGGGCAAGAAGCGCCACGAAAATCAAAAAATCAAATTCCCGGCCTGCCTCGCCGGCAGGCGGGCCGCCGATGAAAGGCTTGCCGCGCTGAATCCAAAGAAGTATAACCAAAAATTGAACAGCCAAAACTAGCGCGGCGAGCTGTGTCCAAAATCCGACGATCAGCGCAATGCCGCCCAAAAATTCGATCAACGCTACCAACCACGCCCAAAACTTCCCGGGCTTGAATTTCATTGACTCAAGCCAACCAGCGAATTGCGCCTTGTCTCCGGCCAATTTTGGCCAGCCATGCGCTAAAAAAATCACCCCTAAAGCTATGCGTAAAAGAAGCGGCGCGTAGAATTGAAAATCCAGAAGCTGTGGAAAAAGACTAAGCATATTGGTAGTATAGCATATATATGAATAAGGATGTCATGTGGCTGATTTTTGTGTTCATCTTGGTGGGGATTGTTTTTAATCTGCAAAGAAAAAACGTTTGGATTTTTGGACCGCCGTCTCCGGCCGAACTGCCGCCCGCCGCAACAACTCCGCCGCCGCCGCCAGAGCAAGGCAAACCGACAACCACTCCACAAGGACAAGACAAACCAAAAAGCGCTGGTCCAAAAATCCGAATAAGCGCCGCAAACGCGTACGTCTCAAGCCCGGCAAATGAATATATTGTTTTAGAAAATATTGACTATGAAAACAAGGCAAGGGCGGCCATTTCTAATTTCTTGTTGAAAAATAGAGACAAATTAACTGCCGCAATCGGAAAAGACGAAAACGGAAACGCCGTAGAGCTCGGCTACGGAGAACGCGCTATTCTTGTGACAGGAGAAAATCCGCTTGGGCGCAATTTTAAAATAAACAAATGCTCCGGCTACTTTAATCAAAGAGCGGCTTTCTCCCCCCCAATTTATACGGCATGCCCAGCTCTTTCGAATATGGCTTTGCCGAGCAATTTAAATAACACCTGCATCAATTACATAGAAAGCCTACCAGCGTGCATAATGCCTACAATTAATGCTGATACAGGAATCAACAATGACTGCGCCCAGTTCGTTCAGGCGCACGCGAGCTACGCCGGCTGCGTTGCGGATTACAAAAACGACAAAGATTTTGACAAAGGCGAATGGAGAATTTATTTGAGCAAAAATACGGAACTCTGGGACAATCGCCACGATTTGATTCAGCTTTTCGATCCTGCCGGAAAATTAATCACGGAACTGTCTTACTAAACTTCTAGTTGGTATTTCTTCCCAACAATACCCCAACATACTTGAGAATGTTGGGGTATTGTTATCCTCCGCAACACTTCTTATATTTCATCCACTACTTGATTTGCCGCGCGGATGGTTTGGAAAATTCCCAAAGCGCTATGCCAGCGGCAACGGAGACGATTTCTAATAAGTTCTAGAAGTGCGGCGCTCGGCGCGAAATACCAAAATAACTCTGCTTGCGACATAAATTTTGTAAAAAATCCTATAGTTGCCTACTCTTCTGCGCCACGAGTTTTCTTCATCTGTCATCTTTTGAATATCTCCGAAATAAGGATTTAGCGGCAAAAGATAGACAACGCCAAGAATAGCCTCGGCGTCATGCCGTGGTATTTTTTTTAAAAACTTAAAAACACTTGGGTCAATTTGCAAATCCCAGCTTGCCGACAAGTTCATCGTATTTTAAGGTCTTGCCTTTTCTAAGATTTGCCTCCGCTTTCACTAAAGATTGCCTTTGAGCTGCTGTTGGTTTAAATTCTTGAATCTTCCTAAATTCAAGCAGGGCCTCGTAATCTCTTCGCGGCATAACAATCAAATCATCATTTTTAACAATACGTCTAGGAATAGTTACTGTGTTCATGTTCATGTGTGTATGGTAACACCATTGCATGTGCAATACAAGTTTCAATGGTTTTTGGAAAACTCCCAAAGGGCAATACCGGCGGCGACGGAAACGTTGAGAGATTCCTTTTTGCCGCGCATTGGGATTTCTACTACGACATCTGATTTTTTGAGAACGCTTTTCGAGATTCCGCGCACTTCGTTGCCTAAAATCAGCGCGATGCTCGACTTGGAAGTCCGGCTTCCAAGCGAAAACTTCTTAAGATTCAGCGACTTTTTTGACTGCTCTAGAGCGATAATCTGAATTTTTTCTTTTTTCAGACGCTTTATTAAATTAAAAATGTTTTTTTGTTTTTTCCATTCCACATATTTTTCCGCGCCAAGCGCGGTTTTTGCAAAATCTTTGCGAAGTTTTCCGAAAATATCGTACGGCTCCGGCGTATAACCGGTCAAATATATTTTTTTAACCCCCAGCCCCTCCGCCGTGCGAAAAATCGCCCCGACATTATAGAGGCTTCGGATGTTGTGCAAAATAAGAAAAATTTTCTTGTTGCTCACCGAACCTATTGCCTAATCTCGTACATCAAATTCACAATCACATTGATTTCATTTTCGCCTTCCGGAGTTGGCGGGACGCCAGGGCCGCCTATGCCGAAACTCTCGGCTTTTGCGAAAATCGGCGGCGGCATGCCGCCATCCGACTCGCTATACCCTAATATTTTTCCGAGACTCACATTCAAATTTTTTGAAAGATTCTCCGCCTTTGCTTTTGCGTCGGCGATGGCAAGCGCGCGCGCCTCGTCTCTAGCTTTTTTCGGATCATCGACACCGAAAGAAAGCGAGCCGATTTGGTTTGCTCCGGCTTGCGCCGCGCCAGAGAGAATTTCTCCAACCTTGCCCAAATCTCTCATTTTGACCTCCAAGTTTTGGAAAACTTCATATCCGCGGAATGTTTGTTCGCCGTCTTTGTAGTCATACCGCGGACTGATGCTGTAAGAAGTGGTTTTGATATCTTTATCTAAAATACCTTTTTTCTTCAACGTGTCCGAAAGCCGATTCATAACTTCGGCAGCCGAGCGCTGCACAGCCAGAAAATCCACGCCTTCTTTCAAAACGCCGACATTAACTATCGCAATATCGGGTTTTATCAAAATTTTTCCCTCGCCTGAAACACTGATAGATGGCGGCTGGACAACGCGATTATAACCATTTAGCTCGCTCCGTATCTTAACCAAAAAGAACACGCTGAGCACTGCCAAAAACACTATCATTGCCCAAAGCGCCTCCTTTGGCGGCCTGATATGTAAATATTTAGATTCATTTATTTCCATGTTTCAATTTTAGCACATTGCTTGCAAACCATAAAATCAGCCGAGGCAAATTTCTAGCCCCGGCTTTTTTTTGTCGGCAAAAATTAGCGGTTGTTGCTTCTTATCAATATTCATGCTACAATTGAGGCATGATGTCCCCAGAAAAAATGCCACACACTCCAGAGGTAAAGACCACGCCAGAGCGTGTTCTTGAAGAGGCGGGTAAGGAAGCAGAGGTATCTAAAGAGAGGCTCTCGCCGGAGGAAATAGAGATGCGGGTAACAGAATTGGCCGATCTTTCAGCTGCCCGTCCCGAGGTCTCCAAACATGTGCGAGAGACATGGGGAGGACTCACCAAAAAAGAACGCGAAGAATTGAAAGTCAAAGGAGAAGAGGCCGTTATCGCCCACCTTGAATCTCTCAAGGTTGACCCGGAACTGCGCGAATTTGAAGAATCGACTCTTTCCGAGTACGACGAGCGCATAAAAGAACTCGCCTCGTACCCGGACGTGCTCACGGCCTACAAAGATCGCTTCGAAACTCTAAAGGGAACTCTCGCCAAAGTTCTCGCTTTTGATCATCTGCAAAAAGAACTGCATGCCGCGGAAAACACCGAGCAAAAACTGCGGATTTTTTATGAACAA
>MFHO01000028.1:0-1419 GCA_001778635.1 Candidatus Giovannonibacteria bacterium RIFCSPHIGHO2_02_FULL_45_13
TTGTTTTCGTAATGTTTTCCCAAAAGCTCTTTTTTTGCCTGCGGCAGAAGAACCAATTTTTTAAATTCCACAGCAGAAAGCCCATAGAGCTTCTCCGACGCTTCTGCAAACTCGAGTTCCATTTCAGAAACAGCCTTCTCTACAAGATCGCCGGCTTTCTGCTCAAAATCCGCATTGGTTTTCTGAATCATCAAATCCAAAAACCGCATTTCTATTATATTCATGAAAGCCAGCTTCTTTAAATCGACGTCCGGAGACGGAGTTTTTTGTGAAAGCGAGTCGAAATGCTTGATGGCCGAATATATTTTTAAAAATTGCGCAAGCGTAACCAATTTCCCCTCGACTTTCATCACCGGCGCAAAACCGTAGGTCATTATCGCCGCGCCGCCGAAAAACAGCGCTAGCAAGACCGCGACTGCATATTTTTGTTTTAAAAACTTGGTAACCATTTTTTTAGAAATGCCAAAACCGATGCCAATCCTGTTTTTTCCGGAACATTTTTCGCAAGTCCGTCTCCCACAAACAACACGACTTCTTCTCCTGGCTTTTTGAGATTAAATTTCCCGCGCGCTTCGCGATCAAGCCCCTGCTCCATACGGATAGCTTCCAGTTTTTCTTCAAAATTTTTTTTTGAGGTCTCGGCTTCTTTAATCTTTAACTCAAGCGTGTTAATCTCTTTTTGCAACGCAAATTCCGTCAGTAAAACCTTCGAAATTCCCACCAGAGCAGCCGCGCAAAGAAACCCAACGAGCATTATCGCCGGCCAGGAGAAAATCAGCTTGTCGGCTTTTTTGCTTTCTTGAAACTCCTGAAACGCCATGCTATTCTATTTATAGCATGAGACCGGGATCGAAAAAAGCGAGGCTGATTTGGAACGCCATAACAATCGTGGCGGTCCTCGCCATGCTCGCGTTCCTAACCGTCCCGTATTTTTAGGT
The DNA here is from genome assembly GCA_001778635.1 of Candidatus Giovannonibacteria bacterium RIFCSPHIGHO2_02_FULL_45_13. Taxonomy (GTDB): domain Bacteria; phylum Patescibacteriota; class Minisyncoccia; order UBA11713; family 2-01-FULL-45-33; genus GWA1-44-25. The sequence continues at coordinate 939 of MFHO01000028.1, forward strand.
CTTTGAAAAAGGAGGGGAAGTGAGCATACTGCAAGATTCTCAAAAAAGAACCGAGCGCGCCGCTTTGCTTTACAACGCGCCCTCATGGCTAATAGAAGAACTTCGGAAACCGCGACGCATAGAGAACATTAAAGTGCAGGCGATGACTAAACGCGGAGAAGAAACTTTTACTGGAGCCGTAGTACATGACGTTAATCCATATACCATTGGCATCCCGCACCCTTACAAGGGCGGGATCAGATATAAAGCCTATTCTAGCGAAGAAGATATGATAGAAACTCTGTTGGTGCTGGCGCGGGACATGACGTATAAACACGGGCTTTACCGGTTGCCATTCGGCGGAGCCAAGGGCTGCATGAATTTAGATGTGAGCCGATTCTCCCAAGCAGAATTAAAATACATTACGCAGGGACTAGTGCTTGAAATGGTGGGAGCCAATATTCTGGATCCTGATATTTTTGTGCCAGGACCGGATTATGGC
>MFHO01000028.1:1451-21040 GCA_001778635.1 Candidatus Giovannonibacteria bacterium RIFCSPHIGHO2_02_FULL_45_13
CCGCAGCGGTAGTAACCGGCAAACCCGTTGAATTTGACGGCTTTCCCGGCAGGGACGACGCCACAGCCAGAGGCGGACTTATTGTTTACGATGCTTTGGTAAAATCCGGCAAGGCGCTGCCCAAAATGGCCATCCAGGGCTTTGGCAATGTTGGCGCAAATCTTTTTAAACTTTTAAGCTCTCCGGATTTTCAAGTAAGCGGCGCAGTTGTAGCGGTGGCCGACGTGTCTTCGGGGATTTATAATCCGAAAGGCCTAACTTACGATGATATTGCAAAATATTATCTGGAAAATCGCAGCTTTGCCGGCTACAAAGAAGGAGACAACATCAAGCCGGAAGAAATCATCACTGCCGGCGAATATGATACGTTTTTTACAGCTGCGCAGGAGGGCTTGCTGAATAAAGAAAACGCAAGCAAATTAAAAACCAAGCGCATTGAGGAACTTGGCAACGCCGCAATCACAGAAGACGCTGATCAGATTTTTGAAGACAAAGGCATTGAGGTCTTTCCCGATATTTTTGCAAACGCCGGAGGCGTTATTGTTTCTTCGTTTGAATGGCGCAAAAACAGAGGCGACATCGCTCACGATGTTGACCTTTATGAACTAGAAACATGGGGACACAACGAACTGGCTGAAATACTTAAAATGTGCGCGAAAGAAGTTTCCAACGTAAAACGGAAATTTAAAACCAGCCTAAGAATTGCTGCCCACATTGTCGCTCTCCAGCGCCTTGAATTTTTAATGCAACGAAAAAAAGATTAAAAAAAATAAAAAACAAAAAGAGCCCCCTCGGGGCTCTTTAATTTTGCCCCGCATACCAACAGGCAGGCTTGAAAATCCGGCAGTTTAAGCTAATATATCAATATGCAGCAAATTTTAATCATTATTTTAATAATCGCCGTTCTGACCACCATCGGCGGGATTTTTTATTGGCTTATTAAAGCAACAGCGAAAATAGAAAGTGACACGCCTGAAACCGCGCAAAAGCCCGCGGAAAAACCGGCGGAAACGCGCGTAGAACAAAAAGGCGGCCTAAAAATTGAAGTCTTAAAAGAAGGATCTGGTCCGCCAACTGGCGGAGGAGCAAAAGCCGGTGATACAGTAACTGTGCATTATACCGGCACGCTCACAAATGGCAAGAAATTTGATTCCAGCGTAGACCGCGGCCAGCCGTTTTCTTTCCAACTGGAGCAAGGCCAAGTCATCAGGGGCTGGGAAGAGGGGCTTTTGGGAATGAGGGCTGGAGAAAAAAGGCGGCTTACAATTCCTCCAGAGCTTGGCTACGGAACACAAGGAGTTGGAAACGCCATCCCGCCCAACGCAACTTTGATTTTTGAAGTTGAAATGCTGGAGATAAAATAAAAAATGGTTTCTGCCGAATTCAAACCCTCAAATACCGCCTTATGGCAAAATATGCTGAAAGTACTCCGAGAAGAATACCAACGGCAAGCAAAATAAAAAATATCTGAAAAATATTTGAAATGAAATATTCGAAAATATTAAATCCGCTGAATAAAGCGGATGTTTTTCTGCCAACCAACCAAAAAGCCGGATAAAAAACCGCCAAAGTAAAAACCGCCGCGATAACGCCGTGCATCACCCCTTCAACCAAAAAAGGGCCCCTTATAAACGCGCGCGAAGCGCCTACCAATTGCATTACGGAAATTTCATCTTTTGAATTGTAAATCGCAAGCCGCACTGTGCTGTAGGCAACCATCAAAGCAATCACCGCCAAAACCGAGCTTACGGCAAAACCGATTTTTCGCGAAGCCGAAAGCAAAGAAGATAATCTGTCAATTACGAATTGATTTTGGCGATATGTAATTTTTTTCTGTCCGTTAGCATCGGCGTCTAAAATATTGTCATACCGCCCGCTTTCCAAAAATTTGCTGATGGAGCCGTACTTGGAAGGGTCTTTGGCCTTGATTTCCAAGCTGGCGGAAAATGGATTAGTTTCAATCACTTCCAAAGACTGCAAAACAACTTCGTCACCCCTATGGCGCTCGCGGAAAGTTTTCAGCGCCTCATCCGCTGAGATATATTTTACCGCGCTAACTTCTGGCGAATTTTCTAAATCCGATTTTAAGGACAAAATTGCTGACTCGCTGGCAGCAACTTTAAAATAAGCGCTGATGTCAACCTTTTCCTCAAGCGAAGAGATCACGGCGGAAAAAAACGAGCCGCCGACAATCACGCCTCCTATCATAAAGATAGAAAGCGACATGACCAAAACCGTAGCAACGCTCACCACGCCGTTCCTGAAAAAATTAATAAACCCCCACTTCAAAATCCTCCGAAAAGTGATTTTATCCACCATAAAGTAATTATACCAAAAAAATAAAGAGGAGTCATCGCTGGCTCCTCCTAGGACTTGGTGTGGCTTAAAAAATCTCAAGGTGAACTACCCTTTGTTCGCCGGGCTCCGCCTTGTAACCGGACTTTTTGAGCTCATCAAACGGCACACCCATCCTAACATCAAATTGCTTGCCAAGTGTCTGTTCAAGTATTGGTAGATTCTTAAATAAGTTCTCCTTTAACCTGTAGCAAACCCTTCTTTGAAGTTTGTAGTGGCCCGCCAAGTACAAGCGTTTTTCGTCACCATGGCTTTCGTGCCGAACGTATAAAACTCCAAACTGATCAACTCTAGACGAACCTCGTATAGGATTCAGCTCCGCAACACGGATCGCCACTGAAAACTCCTGCACAGGCCGATCTTCGAAATTCGTGTCAACTCTGTCTTGGCCGTAGTACCACGAATAGCGGTTCACATTATCAGCATCCTCAAGCAACGTTTTTCTCACCGCGTCGTTGAAAACTTTCGCGACGTATGTTAAAAGCCGAACTCTGGTTTCCCTCGCGACTTTTGGAGCAAATTCGGGAAGCGGTTTATTGTATTCCGCCTGCCTCTTTTCTTCCAGTTCCCGCAATCTTGCTTGCTCTCTCTCGTATGCTTTCTGCGCCTCTTCTCTGCGCCTGCGCTCAAGCGCTGGCGCCATTCTTTCCATTAGCCTTCCCACATTAACCTTACCCATACCGCATGCCCTCCTTTGGCATTATTTTTGGGTCTCTAAAACGACCTAGCGCTTTCTGCAATCTAGTTTAGATTATAGCAAATTTACAAAAAAAGTCAATAGCATGCTCACAGCACATACCGTCCTCTTTGCTCGTCTCTGACAACATGGCCCTTTTCTAAAGTTACCACGCGGCGTTGGAGAGAATTAATTATTTCTTTATCGTGAGTAGCCAGCATCACGGTAGTTCCCAAATCATTAACTTTTTCCAAAAGATGGATAATGTCCAAAGTATTTAACGGATCCAGATTTCCGGTCGGTTCATCAGCAATGATAACATCAGGCCTGCTAACAATCGCCCGCGCGATGGCAACTCTCTGCTTTTCTCCTCCAGAAAGTTCGTGCGGAAAATGCCAAGCCTTGTCCATAAGCCCGACCAGCTCCAAAACCTGCGGGACGTCGCTTTTGATATCCGCTTCTCCTTTCCCAGCCGCCTCCAACGCGAAAGCTATATTTTCGTATGCGGTTTTGTGCGGCAAGAGACGATAATCCTGAAAAACAGCGCCGATTCTCCGCCGGAGAATCGGCAATTCATGTTTTGGAATCGCGTGAACATCGTTAGATTCAAAAAAGACCTTGCCGGAAGTCGGCCGGTCTTCAGCTAAAAGCAATTTTAACAAAGTTGACTTGCCCGCTCCAGATTGGCCAACGATGGAAATGAATTCGTTCGGCGCAACACTAAAAGAAACGTCTTCAAGGGCTATTGAAGTCGGCGAATATATTTTTGAAACTTTATCAAAATAAATCATTAAACGCTTAATTCTGATTCTATAAAATTATTCAGGTTTCCGCCAAGCACGGCGTCAATATCTGCTGTCTCAGCGCCGGTGCGGTGGTCTTTTACAAGTTGATAAGGATGAAAAACGTAAGAGCGTATTTGGTGGCCCCATTCCGCCTGCGGAATTTGCCCTCCCCTCGCCAATTTCCTTTCAGCTTCCGTCTTTGCGGTTTCCAGCTCGTAAAGTTTGGCGCGCAAAATGCTCATGGCATGCTTGCGGTTGGCTTCTTGGGTGCGCTCGGAACTTGCATGCACGGAAATGCCAGTTGGCTTATGCAAAATTCGAACCGCAGTCTCGCGCTTATTAACATTCTGGCCTCCCGGCCCCCCGGCGCGCGAGAAACTTACCTCCAGATCATCGTCTTTTATCGGCGTCTCTTCAGGATCGATAATCTCAGGTAAAATTTCCACAAGCGCGAAAGAGGTATGCCGCCTTTTGTTTGCATCAAACGGCGAGATGCGCACCAGGCGATGCACTCCGTATTCTTTTTTTAAATAACCATAAGCGAATTTGCCGGAAATTTCTGCGGCAGCATTTTTAATGCCTCCGAATTCGTTAGGGTGAGTATGTAAAACGCGGAACTTCCAGCCCATGCGGCTTGCGTATTTTTCATACATCTTAAACAAAATCCCCGCCCAATCTTCGGCATCGTCTCCGCCTGCTCCTGCAAAAATTTGAAGTATGGCGTTGCCCTTATCGTACTTTCCGGAAAAAAGCTCCCGGCGCTCCAACTCTAAAAACTTTCTCTCAAGAGCATGCGTCTGCTTTACAAGCTCATCGGAAGCCATTGGGTCCGCCACCGCAAGCTGAGCTAGTTCGGCCAAACTGCCGGCATCTCCCAAAATATGCTCCCATGAGCCTATTTTTTCCTTAAGGTCCGCCATCTCCGCGACTGCTTTTTGCGCCTTCTCCCTGTTTCTCCAAAAATCCGGATTTGCAGCCGCCTGCTCTAATTTTAAAAGTGCCTCACGAGCTTGCCTCAAGTCAAAGGCGGTCCGCTGCTTTCCGCACGCGGTCCCTTAAGTCTTCAATAAACTTCTTATCTTTGGCTTCCATATGGTTAAAACCAGATCCTGTATTCGTTGTCTTTATCCCGCAGCATCAAATTCGCGAATAACAGCACGTCGTTTGTGAATCGCGAGCGGGCATCGCCGGAGATTTTTCTTGAAAAAGCCACTTTGGTTTTTTCTCCTTTTACAAGCTCCAAATTATTGGAAACCAGATACTGCATAGTTTGCCTGAACTCATCCAAATACGCTTGTTTTTTGGTGACTTCAAAAAGCGAAAGCAAAACGTTTGCGCAAGTAAGACCCGGGTGGGTAGCCGAACTTTGCACAACATTCGGCTCATCTAATTCTGCAATATGATCGGAGATTTTAGCGGATTGCACAAAACCCTCGGCACGCTCCAAGGCCCTAGCGCTGCCGATAGCTTTATATAGCTTTACATCTCCCAAAGGACCAACGCAGCTGTTAGAATAAAAATCTTTGCCTGATTCCGCGTAAACATGCACGCCAAGCTCTTTTGCAATAATGTTTTGCCCAAGCGCAAAACCTTCCTCCAAAATCGCGGCAAGAAAATCGCCGAACGGCAATTGCTTGACAATCGAGAGCAAAGATCCGATGCCGTCCATACGCGAAAGCCAATCCTCAAGCGAGAACCCCGGGCCTTGGAAAAGAAAATTGCCCAAGGCTATAAAATCTTTTTTGGCCTGTTCATCGCCGGTTTTCTCTGCAAAACGCACAAAGCTCGCGAAATTCCTGCGGCATATGGAAACCCATTTCTCGCAATTTTGCAGGAGATAATTCATTGAGCTTCTTAATTCCGACTCAAATTCCTTGTTGCCGGTAATGTCGTAAAGCGTTTCAAGATTTTCCAGATAAAGCTGCGGCGGCGTAACGGAAGAAAGGGTTATGCTTTCCACCTGCAGCCGCTTGTCGACTTCGCAAGAACCGTTTTGGCAAACATATTTATTTACCCAAAAATCGCGTTTTCCCAAATTCTCCTCCAGCATAGCGTCATCTTTAACGAATTGCATTGACCCCAACGCCAATTCTTCCGCGCGGACAAGACGCCCAAAAAATTTAACCTGAAAAAAATTGAGATAAAACAGACTGAAAGCCAAGGCAATCGCCAAAAGCATAATTGCGAATGAAAGCTGTACTTGTTTTAATCCTAGAAGCATAATTGTACTTTATACTAACATAATGCTTCATTATTGCCTAATTCGTTATCCACACCAGCTTGAAAATAACACTATAATCCTTCCAGAAAAGCAACTTACGAAATCTTCTGCTGATACAAAGTGATTTTCTTGGGAGATGCCGAAAAATCCTGATGGGTTATGAATATAAAATCCAGTAACTTTGCCGCCGTCAATTTTAAATCCGTGAACCAAAACTAGATGGCCTTGCTTATTTTCTGGCTTAGCGCCGGCGTATCGAATATCGTGATTGACAGAAGCAATAACAAAATTGTTTTTTAAAATTTCACGCGCCACAACACTCGGCCCAATAAACCATAAAAGTTTTCCCTCAAAACCGAACTGCCGCGCGAATTTTAAACATGGCTTATGTAAAAGTCCGATGAGCCGTTTGGGATTTTTAGGATCTGGCAAGTAGCACCCGGCCGCCATCGCTTGTTTGCCCAACTCCACCAACTTGGGTGTCGGACACCCAAGTGATTGCAAAATCATGCTAAAACACGCCATTCCACAGAGCTTTGGCGCCCAAAAAACGTATTCATCGATAGTTTCGGCTCCGGACTCGCGCCATTTCGGATCCTCCCGCAAAAATTCATCATTTTTTACAAACCTCTCCGCCAACTCGGCACTAGCGTACTGCGAAACATATGGAATTTTGTGCGGCCCACCTAGACTCGGCGAGGCTAGCAATCTATACTCGCCGTCTTTTAATTTGGAAATTTTATTTTTAGCTGAATTTTCTAAAAAGACGCCGCGGAGTTGATAAAAAATATGAAAAAAAGATTTCACCTCAATTCTGCCTTAAACTGCTTGGCGGTTTCTTGGTAAATTTTGGACATTATTTCATCAACTTCCGAAGAAACCAGAGTCCTTTCGTTGCTTCTGAAAATTATCCGGTAAGCGTAGCTTGGCTTTCCAATGCCGAATTTTTCCGCGTTTTCATATTTATCAATCAATTTAACTTCTTCAACCAAATCGCCACCCGAATCTCTTATCAAATCAAAATAATTATTTGGCACAAAATCGCTTTGGACGACAAAAGAGATATCGCGGGTAATTGGCGGGTATTTGCTCACCGGAACGTAGTTTTGGCCGAGCTTCAACTGGCGTTTAATCCGCGGATCTTCAGACCACAAAAGCCGGATATCCGGCAGGCTCATGGACGCCATAGCCAGCCTCTCTAAACCAAAACCAAAGGCCCAGCCGTGATAACCCGTCAGGCCAAAATTTGCCAACACACTCTTTCTTGCCATCCCGGAGCCAAGCATTTCTATCCATTGCCCGTTAATTTCCGCCTCCATTTCAAAACTGGGATCCGTGTAAGGAAAATTGTGATCGTAAAATCTAAAGTTAACGTCTCCAAAAATACTTCTGGCAACTTCTGAAAGAGTATTTTTTAAATCGTCTGGCGTTATAGTTTTTTTGTCGTCAGGCCCAATATAGAGCCCGCCAAACTGATGAAATACATTCATATGGCTTCGGTCAATTTCGTCTTTTCGGTATACTTTTCCGTAACAAATTACGCCCAAGGTTTCCTTGTTTTTGATTCTTTTTTTAATTTCCGGATGATTTAAATAATAGTACCAAAACACCGTATCATGGGTTCTCAATACATAATCATCACCGATATAATAAGTGTCGGATTTGCTGCGTGCTGGATGCCCCGGAGGCATATTAAATAGATCGAATAAAATAGTGGTGGGTATAATTTCCGGAATTTGGATCACATCGAATCCTTCAAGGCTTTTGACCTTTGAGGCTCTCTCAACTATTTCTTTGAGCGGGCTTCCCTCCGCGCGCGAAAGATCCGGCATATTCAAAAACCGGAGAATCCTTTTTGCTTCTGGATCGCTACCTTTCTTAAGCTCGTTTTTTATTTTATCCTCTTCCGGAGAATTAATTTCAATCAACATATCTTTTGATCACAATTAATGGTTTTCTTTTTTTTATAAATTTATTCAGATCCTCTATAACCACTCTTCCGGTTTCCATAATTAATTTTGGGTTATAAATATCTTTGCGATCGTCGCTAATTCTCCTCCCTTCCGCATGAATTATTTTATTTCCACCTATATATATCCCCGCATGTCCAATGCCGTCCGGAAAATATTTGTTGTATCGTCCTATTTTTCCTTTTAAAAAAATAATATCACCTTCTTTGATTTTGTTAAGAGCTATTTTTTCCCCGTTCATCGCCTGCTCAATCGCTGTCCTCGGCAATTTTACGCCAACTTGCTTAAAAACATATTGAGTAAAAAGCGAGCAATCAAAAAAACGCGGCGCCTCTTCCGTTTTCGCCCCATATTTGTACGGCGTTCCAATCAAACCTTTCGCGGTTTTGATAAGTTTGAAAATTTTAATCTCTGTTTTGATTTGTTTAGTTACTTTCATGCCTTTTAATCATAAACCAAAATTGCGCTTGCACCAAATATGCTTCAATGATAAGCTATTCACTAGATTGAGGTGCCGCAATGTTAAAACAAGTCGTTTCGATCCAAAAACGCATTTCGGTTCTTAAGGAAAATTACGAGAAAAAGCTGGTTGGCTTGAATTTACAACTACAACAAATCCGGAATCGATGTTCGCACACTTTCAAAGTAGTTAAACCGCCAGTCCTCGCTAAATCTTTGGTTGACGGAGCGCGTATAGGCCATGACGAAACGGGTCAGAAAAAATGCCAACCAGATTTTACAATAACATGCGAAAATTGCAATCAATCTCGATACCACAATGTGTTCAATTGTTGTCCAAGATGTTTCAAAAAAGTAAAATGGGCCACTTTCGACTTGCGCGAAAGACACTTCGGAGAAGGTTATTCATACTACGGAGCTGCTATATATAAATGCACAAAGTGCCCTTTCGAGGTGATTCGCGATGAATGGAATCGATAATCCATAAAAAGGCCGCGCCATACGGCGCTTTTTTATTTTTAAGCAACTTACCACGATTTCTATTTGGCTAATTCGTTCGAATTAGGGTCATAGTTAAAGCGCGGCAACAACATGTTTTGCAATTTTATCACTAGCAGCTAGTTTATAAAATACCCGTAAGCCTCTTTGCTCTTTCTCCAAAATATCGGCGCCGATTAAAATGCTCAAATGCCGCGAGGTGGCTTTGAAAGACAAACCAATGCGTTCGGCGATCTCGCCTACCGATAGCTCGCCTTCGCGCTCTTTTTTCAGCACCTTAAGAATTTCTAAACGCCGTCTATTGGCCAATGCCTTTAATAATCTTTCCAGGTTTTTCATTTTATGAATTTAGCATTCCTGTTCCGACTTTACAACAACGCAATGCGCATATTCGAACGAATTAGGGTTATACAAAATAAATTATTTGATCATCTTTTTAAACTCCTCAACCATCGGGACTTGTTCGGGGTCGGCGCCGTAATATTTGGCGAGATAAAATGCGGTCCAGTCGGCAATGAGGAGATGCTGGAAAATTTTGTGGAGAATGTTCTTGCCTTCCAACTTCAAACTTCTAACCTCCAACTTCTTGCCCTCATAAAGCTTTTTTGTGATTTTCATTCGTTTTTGAATGCGCTGGTCATCAGCTTCGTCTTCTAGAAAAATAAATGCAAAATCTCCGCCCGAGGCGCTGGCTCTGGCCGGGCCTTTGGCGGAAAACCCATTCATCTCATTATGATTCAACTCCGGAAAAACGTTTGCGAACGCTGGAATTTTCGCGGTCTCGTTAAATTTTATTTTCCAATTGTACGCGATGGGAAAATTCTTATTTGAAGAATAAATAATTGGAATTTTACCGCGCAGTTTTTCCGCCAGCGCCTTGCCGGCTCGTTGAGACATCTTGATGTTTAAGCGCCGAGGCAGACGGCTGGATTCCAGCAAGAGTCTGTCGAGGCGCATTAATTTCATCAGTGCCGTAATCATAAACCCGGTTGCCATCCGCGGCTGGATTCCGGTCCGCCAGCCGGCGGATGGAATTTGAATATATGGCGTGTTGTATTTTTTAGCCAGCTCCAGAAGTTTTCCGCCAGTAGTTATTGCAACGAGCGGCAACTTTCTTTTCAAAGCCGTTCTAAAAGCATCAATTGTTTCTTCTGTGTTGCCGGAGTAGGAACTAGCAATAATCAACGTGTCTTTCTCAACTTTCGGCAGATTATAGTCCCTCCAAATTGTGATTTGTGATTTAGAATTTGTGATTTTGAGCAGGTCTCCTGCAAGAGCCGACCCCCCCATTCCGCAAACAACAAAATTTTTATATCTTTTAAACTTTCCGGCATTTTCGATCTCGGGCTCAAATTCGAATTGATTAGAAAAGTTTTTTATGCTTTCATACATACAGATAAAACGCGGAGTTCGTTGAAATGTTATATCTGGTTTTGGGCTGCGGCCCCGACTCAATGGGGCCAGCTATTGCAGCAAGACTCTTAAAAGAAAAGGGCTCGGTTGTCTTTATAGCCGATCAGAATCCGGCGCACGAACTTGCAACGGTTAAAAAGCTTAAAATGTACCCCACCGGACATCGCTCGGCTTTAGTTTTAGCCAATGCAAACGGAGGCGGGCTTGACGTTGTCAAAAGCAAGGATGATCTGCCGATTTTGTTCCGAAACAAAGATATTGTAATAAGCGCGCTTCCGGCAAGCCTCAATCCGGTAATTGCGGAGGCAGTGCTTAAAACAAACGAATCCTCTTCGCCACACCCAATTGGAAAAACACATTATTGCGATTTGGGCGGGGTGCTGGACATTACAAAAAAAATTATTTTTGGCGCGCTTGCAAGGCGCGCAGAAACGTGCGGAATCTCTTTAGTGCCGGATTGCGGATTTGAACCCGGCTTAGGAAACGTTATATCCGTTTCTTTATTTGAAAATTTTGACCTCTCCCGGCCTCTAGAATCCCTTATTATATATGTAGGCGGCCTTCCTGCGCCAGAAAGATTTTATAAAAAACTTTTTAATTTAAAAGGGCTGGAAGAAATTTACTACAACTGGCCGCTCGTGCTTTCCAACGGAAAACCCCGAGCAATCAAGCCGCTATCTCATTACGAAACAATGCCCACCAGCGATTTTGATCTTTTCTTCGGTGAAAAAGAAGGGCGCGCCAAATTCGAAGCAGCAGTAACAGGAGGCCTTGGAACACTACCCTACTATCTCAAAGACCACGCGCTGACTCTTCAGGAAAAAACTCTCCGATGGCCCGGGCACTACGCCGAAGTTAAAAAAATCAAGAGAGAAAATTTTATCCAAGAGTTTGAAGAACTGCTAAACCGATATCCGCCTTCGCAAAAAGATTTTTCGCTTATGAAAGTGGTGGCAATCGGAAAAGCAAAAACAACCGGGAAGCGAACTAAAATAGAATGTTTCATGCGAGTAGAATCTGATGCTACTTGGAACTCAATGCAAAAAACGACCGGCTTTACAACGGCTATTCTTGCAAAACTCATTGCCGAAGGAAAGGCCGCAAGCGGCGCTTACCCTCCGGAGATCGCTCTGGACCCAAAACTCGTTCTAGATGCCCTCAAAAAAGATTTTTCAATCTATGAACGCCGAACTCCTCCATGTTGAGGAGTTTTTGTTTTACACACCCATTCGCCGATTGCGCGTTTGATATTGGTGAACAATATTTTCAAGCTCTTCTTTCGTAAATTCCGGCCAAAAAGTTTTAGGAAAAAACAATTCGCTGTAAGCAGATTGCCACAGTAAAAAATTAGAAAGCCGCTGCTCGCCTCCTGTGCGTATAATAATGTCGGGATTTGGCATTCCGGCAGTCCACAAATTTTCCTGCAAAGATTCTTCGGTAATAGATTCGCGTCTTTTGGCAAGCACGCTGGCGGCTTGGACTATATCGGCGCGGCCGCCGTAAGAAAGGCATATCCAAATTGTAATTTTAGGATCAGACGGGCTTTTTGCTTCCACTTCGCGCAGCAATTTTTGTAAATTTTCCGAAAAACGCCAAAGATCTCCCACAAAACGGATTTTGGCGCCCTCTTCTATAAGCCGGTTTGCCTTCCTGGCGGCCATTGTTTCAAAAAGCGCAGTAAGCATAGAAACCTCTTCTTTGGAACGACTCCAATTTTCCGTAGAAAAAGCGTAAAGCGCCAGATGTTTTATGCCTAAATCCCGCGCGGCAAGCGCTATCGGCTCTACATTATTAAGACCGCGCCGATGGCCTTCAGATAAAGGCAATCCGCGCTCTTTTGCCCAACGGCGGTTTCCGTCCAAAATAATGCCAACGCATAACGGAACATTTTGCATATTCATATCCATCTGCGCCCTGCCAAAAATTTTTGCTCGTAGTTCTAACATAATATGTTCTGGTTCGGGGCGCGCTTCCTCGGTTGTGAACCAAGTAATATAAGGCAGTGGCATTTTTTAGTTTCTTGAGACATATATTTATTTTTCTCTTTCCGCAATTTTATTTAAATTTCTCAATCTTGCTAATTGTATAAATTTTGCGCCGGTGCTATCTAGTTTTTGCTTAGCAAGTGAATTCCATACCCGCATTATTTTACCATCATAACAACATTCCCATTCTCCATTGTCGAATATTTTGAAAACAATCAGATCTCCTTCATGCGGAGGTTTTTTTAAGTATGTTTCATCTTTTTGCGTCGTCTTAACCTGAACCTCGCATTTTTTCCCCGAGGAATCAATTCGATAGCCGTCCCAATCTCTTCTTAGTTTCCTATCTAGCACAACATTAAACTTAAGAGCCGCGATAGCCTCTCCGATATCACCAACTATCCTGCCATCTGGAGTAAATGGTTTGCCCGGAAAAACGGCTCGTAATTTTGCAACCGATGAATAAAGGTCTTTAATTGCTTCTTTTAGTTGATTTATTTTATTCATATTTATTCTCCTTCCACTATTTTAATCTCTTCCGGAGTGCCTGCCCGCCTTTGGAGGGAGGCTGTAGAGTTTATAGACAAGCTGGTCAATTTTGACCCCGTAGTTCGTCCAATAGGACGACGGTGTGGGGTGGTTTTCGTACCGCCGAATTTCGTGCCAGCAAAATGAGTACGCCATCGTTTTTATTTTATTTAACTGGATTATTTACAAGTATCTTTTCGGGCTCGTTTCGATATTCTTTCTGAGAGATTACAGTATCGTAAAGACCTATTTTTTCGCCTTCGTGTTTATTTATTCCAGTATAAACAAGGCTGGCGTCTTCATATCGCTTAAACTTATAAACCGCATCATTCATCAGCACACTGTTGAATACCCCGAGACTGACCAGTAACTCAAAATCTTTTTGAGTTAACCCGGTAACTTTCTTAAATAGTCCGGGCTCTAGTTTTGTAATCACATCTTTTAATGTTCTTTCGCGATAATCTGTAAGATACATAAAGACAGGGATACGAGTGGCAAACTTAATAAGCTTATCCTGTACCTGCTTGCGAAGACTCTTATATTCTTTTTCCTCTTTAGTAAGCTCTTTTTTCTTTTTTTTAGATAACTCTCTGTCATTCGTCTCCTTTTTTATTTTTTCAACAGATTCGGATTTGTTAATAATTGTCTCGATATCTTGGTTCAAGTTTCTAAACCCTTCGATGCTCATAAGAGCGTCCATTGCTGCTTTGTTATCCATCAATCGGTTTAATGTATTATTATCGACATTTACAAGTAGAGCGCTTTCCCATCGTCGTGCAAGAAGTGTTGCCGTAGTACCACTCATTGCCATGTCTAAAATTCCCGCTGCATCGATTTGCTTCATGGCGCTCCCATCATATGCAAGCACTGGGAGAAAACTTATAAACTCAGCCACTTTTGCCTCTGGATTAGATTCATTTACATTGAGACGACAGCTATATTCAGCGACTTGTCTAAGTGCTCTATTGGGTGCAAAATCAAAGACATAACATTCTTGCTTGATAATTTCTTCTTTATTCGGAGATTTGTTATCCGGGTTTTTGACGACCCATGGAGACTGAACCCGGAAGGCAGCTTGGAAATATGTTTCCGGAGTTGAACAATTACGAAGCATGAAAATACCTGTCCACGGCTTAACTGTTACGCCGGTCAAGAGCTTCCCACAGGTTAAAGTAATAGTTTTTGATTCCAACGGATCTTCCATAGCTTTCAGCACCGGCGGAAGTGCATTTATCCCAATGCCTGCCCTTTGGCCTGCAACTACCATTACCTTGTAATCAAGGTAAAAAGTATTTTGTTTTTTCTTGAGTAGATTGTGCATTGCATGACACGAAGCAACTGACGGCAAAAACCAAAGTGTATGATTCAATACGCTTAAAAGCTTCGCGTGAGAAAAAGGCATTGGTGGTTTCTTTGCGCCAAGTTTTAAATTGTCGATTGTTGTTGCTAAAAACGAACCACGAATCAAATCGAGCCATTTTTGAACTTCATCTTCATAAGCGAATTTTGCACTTTTGCCGTTACCTTCCGCTGAGAAAAACAAATTCAAATCAAATTCGTTAAATTCACCTTGCGTTGCTATCTCTCGAATTGAATCCGGAAGCTGGTATGTCATCATTACCATGCGCGGAAGAGGGGCGTACGGATTAGAACCCTTTTTGTCGTTCCAAGAATTTTTTGCTTTTTGTTCGTCTGAATAAGTCCAGTTATAAATCTGTTCCTCAATGAATTCACCAGACGCTATCGCCCTAAAAGGAGTTCCGGAAAGATACAAATATGCCTCGGTTTTTATGGGTAATGTTTTTTCATCTAAATATTCTAATCCTTTACCCTCGGCAAATTCTTTTTCTTTTTTATCTTCTGCTTCAAAAAGTTCTTTGGCATTTTCTCGCCATGCTCCGTAATGATATTCATCAAATACAATACAATCCCATTTAATTTTATGCACCCACTCGTTTTTCGTCTTCACTCCACCAGTACTTTTATTTTTTCCTAGATAATCTTGGAATGAACCGAAGCACGCGAACGGTTTTTTAGTATTAATATCTTTATGCCAAAGCGTGTTCTCTGATGCTGAAACAAATTGCCAATTTTGAAAATCAACATGCTCTCTTAAATCTTCGTCCCAAGCACTTTCTACTGCCGGCTTAAAAGTCATTACTAAAATCTTTGTCCATCCCATCTTTTTCGCCAGTTGATATGTTGCAAATGTTTTACCAAAGCGCATTTTTGCATTCCATAAAAAATGCGGTGTTTTGCCGGGATTTTCTTTTTTGTAACTCACAAAGTAATCTGCTGTTTTTTCTACCGCAGCCTTCTGTTCCGGGCGCATCTTAAAATTTAGTTCTCGGGTTTCAACGCTAAATTTTCGATTCTTTACATCATTAATAGTGGATTTAATATCCCTTACAGTACATTTAAACCACTCTCCGTCTTTTTTCTTAATACTGCGACGTTTCAAATGCTGGTGGACTTCATGATCTGTAAAGGTTGTGCCGTCATTTCTTATGGCGGTCTCTTCAAGAACAATTTTATATTTAAGCCGGCTAGTTTTTAACTGTTCAGCAACCCGATCTTGCGCATTGCGAATAGTGTAGCCAACTTTCAATAAGCCCTTATGTGAATCAACGCCTATAAGTTCATAGGCGTAAATAGTGGGGTTAACATCAGGTTTTTGTGGAAAAAAATCTTTGCTCATATTATTTCATTGGTCGAATCATAGATTCAATAAACTCAATCTCTTCTTTTGCTAACTTGTATTTTTTGTAAAGTTTTTCATCGGTCCATGATTCAGAAAAATTTTGCATCGGAACAAACACAAACTTATCTCTAGATATATCCATACCGGAGATGCTTTGAACAAGTAAAAAACGAACGAACTTCGTTTCAAGGTAAGATTTTAGATTTTGTGCCATTGTCGCATTATCATAACCACCAGCAATAAGATATGTATGTGTACAAACTTCTTTAGGTTTCAAGACTTTTAACAAGGCAATAACCTTAAATGGCGGAACTTCCAAATTCCCTGAAATAGGTCGAGATAGTAAGACCTTGTGTTTATTTATCAAATCTGTGCCTGTTTTTATTTCGCTTTTTGTAATGTATCCAATTCCACCACTTGAATGTAATGTTAAAGAATCTTTAGGCGCTCGTGTTTTTCCACGAAGTGAGGTTGGTAATCCAAACGGGCTAACTGTTGATATTATTTCTGAGAGAGAATTCTCTTTTTTATTCTTAATCTTTTTGACGATCTGTAATGCTTGATTCCAACGAATAAATGTAGGATATTCAGATAAGTTTCTGACTATTGTATTTACAAAACCATTTGAGATGCTTGTATATTCACATTCTCCAGAGTTGTCCCTATCCCAGACGAAGTAACAAACTCCGCCTCTTAATTCAATTCCAGAAAAACAATCGCTAGCATTTGGATAATCAACAAGTTTTCGGATTCGATTGTCATTCAGCATTTCGGTGCGAAATTCATCTAATCCCATACCCCCTGAATACCAGCGACTTGGAATAATCATTGTTAAGTAGCGCGGATTTAATTTTTTTGCTTGCTGTATAAACTTGTGATACAACGGAACAGCTTGTGCAGAGGTGCTACCGGTATTTAATTGATAAGGCGGATTGCCTATAATGACATCGAATTTCATATTTTTAATTTTATCATTTAATTTATTATGTATAAATTGATACGCGTGAGTTTCGAGCCCCTCCTCACGCTGATACTCTGACTGACTGGCTCCACAAAAAGAGCATCTACTATTTTTCCAATCATGATCTGTTTTCTCAAAGAAAATATTACCCTGATCATTGTTGAAAGAACCAGATACAGAATATTTTCCATTGGCAGTTTTTGAGCAATACAAACTGCGTCTGGAAAGTAGTGAGGTTAATTCAGTAATTCCTATTCCAAAAAGCTGATTTTTGTAAATATGATCAATCCGTTTTTGTATATCAGGTATATCATCTTTCAATCCTTCCAATAATCTTTTTGCAATCTCCCGAAGAAATACTCCTGATTTACAAACCGGATCAAGAAAAGTTGCGTTTTTATCTTTCCAAATTTTCTTGGGTAACAAGTCTAATATTTCGTTCGCTAATTTTGGCGGGGTAAAAACCTCATCACTGCTAAGATTCGCGAGGCAGGATAGAACATCCGGATTGTAATTATTTTGCATCTTCATAATTTAATGACAAATAGTGGACTAATGGAAATTCTTTAACGGGCATTGGCGAAAAAACCGTTTCGCCTGTGTCAGAGACTTCTCGTAATGAAAATAGAGTTGGCTTTTTTGGATCAAAATCTGCTAATTCGGCATATTGAAAATCCCTTCTTTTTATCATTCCGCCATTTACTAAAGACCATTCAGAAAATATTATATATTCTTTGCCATCAGTTTTTTTTAAAGTTAGCGCGTCACCTTGTAAAATGTTTCGCTTTAGTACGAAATGAATACTTGTCCTAAACTCATCCTTACACTTATCCTTGTACAACTTAGCGTATACATCGTTTAAAATATTATAAAGACGCTCAATGCATGCCTCGACATTATCATGCAATAGTTCAACTCCATATATACTGCTTATCGCCAAAAAGGCCATTCGCTCAAATTCGGCTTGACCTGGGCCATATTTTTTCTTTACTAGTGCAAGTTTTCTTTCAAGAATTGGGGCTAAAAAATTTCCGTTGCCGCAAGCAGGTTCAAGAAAACGAGACTCTATTCTCTCTGTTTCATTTTTAACCAAATCTAACATAGCGTTCACCTCTCGTTCCTGGGTGAATACTTCACCGTGATCTTTAACTCTTTGTTTGGACTTTATTTGCATAAATAGCCTTATTCCTCTTCAAAAAAAACCCTCATCAATTTCTCTTTTCATATTTCTATTTTATTAAATATCCAATCAGGATATCAAAAAACTGCGCATCTTTAATAAGTACCATAAACCTATCCAGCAGGGTCTGGTTCTTTTCGTTTGTAATAAATGTTAGATCGGAAGACATAAAACATTCTTCATCTTCGCATAAAATTCTTAATTTTTCCAGCCATTTTTAATGACAGAAGTTATCAACTTCGGGCTCTCTGGACTCCCTAGCGGGGTTGCGTCATCCCTTACCTTGATAAAGGTCGGCATTATTAAGGACTTAAAGGGGAAATTGTATGGACTTAACAAGGACTTTGACGCCTAATAAGGCGAAAGAAGAGCAAGGGATCACGGCTATCAAATACGCGCTTTACGCAAGAAAGAGTACGGAATCGGAAGAGCGCCAAGTGCTTTCCATTGATTCTCAAATTAAAGAGATGCTCCAGCTTGCGGAAAAAGACAATCTCAATATTGTTGAGATAAAGCGCGAGAGCCATTCGGCGAAAAATGTCGGGCAACGTCCGATATTCAATGAACTTATTGGTGATATTCGCGCCGGAAAATTCAACGGCATACTTTGCTGGGCTCCTGATCGAATAGCAAGAAATGCCGGGGATCTCGGAGCCGTAGTTGATTTGATAGATCAAAAACTGCTTCTTGAGGTCAGAACCTATGGACAGAAATTTTCAAACTCTCCCAGCGAAAAATTGCTCCTCATGATTCTTGGATCGCAAGCCAAGCTCGAAAATGATCAGAAAGGAATAAACGTGAAAAGAGGCTTGCGAGCCAGAGTGGAGATGGGATTATGGCCGACAACCGCGCCTACCGGATACTTGAACGAAAAAAGAACAGACCGAAAAGGATATGTCATGATAGATCCGGAGAGAGGGCAGATTATCAAGAAAATGTTTGAAAAAGTGGCAAATGAAAAATGGAGCGGCAGGAAACTGTATCACTGGCTGAGGTTTGAGATAAACTTCAAAACCAAAGGCAACAAGAATTTGTCACTAAGCAATATCTATCTGATTCTTCAGAACCACTTTTACTACGGCATGTTTGAATATCCGCGCGGCGGCGGAAGCTGGTATGCCGGGAAACACGAGCCTATCATCGGCAAAGAATTATTTGAGCGCGTTCAAGATCAGATAAAAAGAGACCAATTGCAGCGCGAGAACAGGGAGTTCGCCTTTACCAAGCTTCTTACCTGCGGATTATGCGGATCCGGAATTAGTGCATGCGAGAAATTCAAAAAGCTGAAAGACGGCACTACTAATAAATATATTTATTACGGATGTGCGAGAAGCAAAGACAAAAACTGCGACTTCGGATATACCAGAGAAGAAGAATTGATAAAGCAGCTGATGTCTATAATAGACGAAGTTGACATGAACGAAGTCGGCATAAGGCATAGATTTGAAAAAGAAATTGAGAGATTCAACAGGTTTCAGCAAAGCATACTACGCATTAAGGATGAAAAGAAGGTTAAAGCCAAAGAGATAGACTTAAGAGAATATGCCAAATATATTCTTCAGGAAGGGGGCATGCTCGAAAAAAGAGAATTGCTCGGATGCCTAAAAGGTAAAATAGTTTTGCAGAATAAAACTGTAAGATTATTAAAGTAAAACAGAATTGGCGGATTTTATCCGCCAATTCTGTTTTGTCACTTTCCAAGCCGATAGGTCTCCAGATAAAAAGTGTTTCGGGCGCAGCCGACGGGATTTGAACCCGTGATCTTCCCCGTGACAGGGGGACGTGTTAGCCAGGCTACACCACGGCTGCATAAATTTTTACTGCATTGGCTGCAGCAGGGATCGAACCTGCGACCTAGGG
>MFHO01000029.1:0-2179 GCA_001778635.1 Candidatus Giovannonibacteria bacterium RIFCSPHIGHO2_02_FULL_45_13
GCGAAGAAAAATAAAAGGCAGGTTTTGGAAAAAGTAAAACGAGCGATTGAATTCAAATCAGCACCATATTATTATTTAGAAGATTTGGAGAGGAAATTGAGTAAATCATGATTTTAATGCCGCCAAAGAAAAACTTGTCACCGCTGTAGCGGGATCCCGCCTTCTAAAATTTTAAATGTGTGGCGGGAAAATTGTCAGGCGAAATGCGTTCGGACTAATTCAAGAATACTGCAAAAATTTACTTATTCGTTCTTCACTTTGAGTTTTGAGATGCGGGCTTTGTCGAGTTTCGGCATGCGGATTGTAAGCAGACCATTTTTGATTGTTGCCTCTGCTTCGTCGGCGTCGACTTCTTGCGGCAGCAAAATTGATCTGGAAAAAGCTCCCCAGTAAAGCTCTTGATAAAAATAATCGTTGCCGGAAATTTCTCTCTGCTTTTCGCGTTTGCCGCGCAAAGTTACCATGTCGCGGGTGACGGCAACATCCAGATCTTCCGGTTTTACGCCTCCAACAATTGCCTGCACGACTATGTCATCAGACGTTTGCCACACATCCACTGTAAGCTGCCCTTCTTCGTCCTGCGGCAGACTGTGTTTTTGAGGTTTTACATCGGGCTTGGTTTCGTTTAAATCCTCTATTTTTACGCTCCCGGTAAGCCTTTCGAAAAACGATCTTCGTTCTTTTTCCATTGTGATTTAATTATTGATTAATCTTAATCTAAATTGTAGCACGTTTAGCTCTTTCGAATAAAACAAGAGCTAGGGTGGCTCCGAATACCACTAACGCCGTTACCAGTATTTGGTTGGCCGCCTCGCCACCCACATTTTCTATTATAAAAAAGTTGTAGAACGAGTGCAATAATGTGGCCAAAAATAGGCTTAAAACAAGCTCGCGCGCCAATCTTTCTTTGTGAAAAAATGAAAAAGCGAACCCCGCGCCGATAATTGCGGCTGCGGACACATGGAGTAAAACCGCGTTGGTAAATCTGAACGCGCTTATCGCGACTGATTGCGCCAAGCCGCTTTTCAGGCCTTCTCCTATAAAAAGAGCGTTTTCCAGCGCGGCAAAACCCAAGGCGGCGGCAACCAGATAAATCATCGCGTCAACCGGCTCATCAAAATAACGGCTTTTAAGCGCCGTAAAAAAAGCGGCTGCTGTTTTTACGATCTCTTCAAAGAACGCGAAGCCTACTATGTTGAAAATTTGAAAATAAGAGATGCTGTACCCGAAAAGTTTCTGAAAATAACGGTTTGCCGCAAAGAAGTTGTTTTCTAAAATAATAGCCAATATTACTCCGCCCATACCTGCAAGAAAAACGATCAATATTTCACGCCTTGGTTCTGGATGCGCGTCTTCTTTTAACCAAAACCAAAGCCAAAGAAGCGCCGGCAAAAAAGCCAGAGCCATCGTTAACAAAATGTGCGCGGGAAAAGTCAGCTCGGCCATTTCTCAATTATAAGCGGTTTTGCGCCAAAATGCTTCCATATTGCTTCGGTGATAAACGGCATGAAGGGGTGGAGAAGTTTTAGGGACTCGCAAAGAACATGGCGCAAAACCTCAACGCTCGGTTCTTTTTTTGAAGTTTCCAAATAAACATCGCAAAACTCATGCCAGAAAAAATCGTAAAGCAAATGCAACGCCTGTCCGAATTCGTATTTATCAATGAGGCGGGTTACTTCCTTTTTGGTTTTGCGGAGTTCGGCGAGAATTTTTTTGTCTGCCGCGCTTGCCAGGAAAAAACTGCCCAGCTCCTCGAAACCTGGTTTTGAGACCCCCAAAAAACCAGGTTTCTTCCCGCTCGGCGGTTTTGAGGATGCAAGCGCGTAATTTTGTAGAACAAACCTGCTCGCGTTCCATATTTTATTCGCGAACTTTTTGCCAGCCACCACATGCTCTTCCGCCCAATGAATATCTTGTCCGCCCATAGCTTGCCAGACAAGTCCGAAGCGGGTTGCGTCCGCGCCGTATTTTTTAATCAAATCCATTGGGTCAACGCCTGTGCCCAAAGATTTGGACATTCTTTTTCCTTCCTTCGTGAGAATTGTTGCGTGGATTATCACATCGGAAAATGGCGGATTTTTTAAAAATTCCTCCGAAGAGAAAATCATTCTTGCTACCCAGAGATTTATAATATCGTGCGCGGTAGAAAGAACTTGTGTGGGATAGAAAGTTTCTAAAT
>MFHO01000029.1:2198-3292 GCA_001778635.1 Candidatus Giovannonibacteria bacterium RIFCSPHIGHO2_02_FULL_45_13
AAATTTTCTCCCAGCGTTTTGGATGGAATTTGACTTTGCCGGATTTAACGTCGCGAATCGCAACTTCTGCAAGTTTGGACATTTTCAAAAACCATTGTTTGGAAAGCAATGGCTCTATAACCGATCCGCATCGATAGCAAATTGCAATGTTGTGTTTGTAGTCTTCTATTTTTTCAATAAGCTCCAGTTTTTGCATATCAGTTACAATTTGTTCACGAGCCTCTTTAACTTTCAAGCCCTCGTATCTTGCGCCGGCGTTTTTATTCATTCGCCCATTCTCATCTATGACTTTAAGAACAGGAATTTCCCGGTGCCTTTGGTATATTTCAAAATCTGTCAGGTCGTGGGCGGGCGTCACTTTAATTACGCCGGTGCCGAATTCAGGGTCGGCGGCTTCATCGGTAATTATTTTTATTTTTAAATTTTTTAACTTTGGCTCTTTGTCGCGCGGAACCGATGAATCAACCGACTGAATAGTAATTTCATTGCCAACGTGATTTTTATAGCGCTTGTCTTTTGGATTTACGGCCAAAGCCGTATCTCCCAATTTAGTTTCCGGGCGCACGGTGCCCAAAACAAGAGGCCCGTATTTTATGTAATAAAATTTTCCGTCTTCTTCTTTATATTCAATCTCCAGATCAGAAAGACTTGTGGCGCATCTTGCGCACCAGTTTATCGTGCGCTCCCCCTGGTAAATCCAGCCCTTGTTTTGGTAATGCAAAAAAGCCTCTTTAACGGCTTCTTGGTATTCCTGATCCATCGTAAAGCGGGTTCTGGACCAATCGCATGAAGCGCCCAGTTTTTTTAACTGGTCCAAAATTATGTTTCCGTATTTTTCTTTCCATTCCCAGACTTTCTCCAAAAATTTTTCGCGCCCCAAATCGTGCCGCGAAAGTCCTTGTTTTTTTAATTCTTTTTCAACAACATTTTGCGTCGCGATGCCAGCGTGATCAGTCCCCGGAATCCAAAGCGCCGCGTAGCCCTCCATTCTTTTTTTTCTGATTAAAATATCCTGAATTGTAGCATTCAGTGCGTGTCCCAAATGCAAAGAGCCGGTTATGTTCGGCGGCGGGAGGGCGATGGTAAATGTTTTA
>MFHO01000029.1:3310-7795 GCA_001778635.1 Candidatus Giovannonibacteria bacterium RIFCSPHIGHO2_02_FULL_45_13
CTCTTTCGGGTCATAGGGCTTGTCGAATTCTGACGGCATAACCCAAAATTATCACAATTTAAGCCCGCCGTCAGCTTTTAGAGTCCTTGGATTTGCGAATTTTTTGACGCGGGCTTTGAAATATGCTGCTGCGGCGATCATAGCGGCGTTGTCGCCGCAAAGCCAAAGAGTGGAAATGTGAAGTGAGATGGTTGGAAACGACTTGGCAATCAGATTGCTAAGCGCGGAGCGCAGAGCTTGATTTGCGGCAACGCCGCCGCCCACAACGAACGATTTCGGCCGATACTCGCGCAAAGCATCCGCGGTTTTTTTAACCAAAACATCAATAACAGCTTGCTGAAATTCGTAAGCCACTGTGGCTTTGTCAGCGCGCGGATTATCGCGCAAATAATAAAGCACGGCGGTTTTTAGGCCAGAAAAGCTAAAGTTTAAATCTTTTGAATTTATCATTGGTCTGGGAAATTTGATTTCATCAAATTTCCCCGCAGACTTACGCTGACTTGACGCGGAAAGACGCTGAATGTTTTCTGCGTTATTCTGCGTTTGTTCCGCGTATTTCCGCGCAAATTGCGCGAGATGCGCAATTTGAGGTCCTCCCGGGTATCCCAATCCAAGCATTCTTGCCACTTTATCAAACGCCTCTCCGGCGGCGTCGTCTCTCGTCTCGCCCAAGATTTTGTAATCCAGATGTTTTTTCATTAAAACAAGTTCGGTGTGGCCACCGGAGACGATGAGAGCCAAAAGAGGAAATTTTGGCGGCTCGCTACCGAGCCAACTAGCGTATATGTGTCCTTCCAAATGATTCACAGCGATCAGCGGCTTATCCAATTTCTTTGCCAAATCTTTCGCAAAATTAATCCCCTCCCAAAGCGCCGGCTCCAATCCTGGGCCGGAGGTTACAGCGATTGCGTCAAACTTGGAAGTCCGGCTTCCGAGTGGAAGCCGGACTTCCTTCAGCACCCGTTTCAAAATTACCGGCAGATTTTTTTTGTGCTCTCTCATCGCCAGATTCGGCACCACCCCTCCGAACGGTTTATGTATTTTTATCTGCGACAAAACCTGATTAGACAATATCTTGAATTCAACTCTTCGTGTTTCGTGTTCTCGCCTCGCTTGTGCCTCGGCGAAGCGGGTCGTGTTTCGTGCTTCGAGAACTGCGATC
This sequence comes from Candidatus Giovannonibacteria bacterium RIFCSPHIGHO2_02_FULL_45_13, assembly GCA_001778635.1. GTDB lineage: Bacteria > Patescibacteriota > Minisyncoccia > UBA11713 > 2-01-FULL-45-33 > GWA1-44-25. Next base: position 4,473 of record MFHO01000029.1, read on the forward strand.
GCCGTCTCATCGCATGAAGTTTCAATAGCTAAAATGCGCATAATGATGTTGATTTTACCGCTATTTATTGTAAAATCAATGCGAGGCCCTATCGTCTAGCCTGGTCTAGGACACCACGCTTTCAATGTGGGAACACGGGTTCGAATCCCGTTGGGGCCAAAACAAAAACCCTCCGAATTATTTCGGAGGAAAATGTTTGTCCAGAAATTTTTCGAATTGCGCGTGGTTCCGCGCGCTTCCGAGTTTATATAAAAAACAAGCATCTTTGTCAAAACCGGCGGAAATCCACGCTTCTAAATTGTATTCCTTATCGTCCACAAACGCGGCCTCGTGCTTAAAAAATCCGAATTTCGAAGGCGCTCTGATAAAAGGATTTTTTTCGCGTTTTAGCGAGCGTTCCAAATAAGAAAGAATAAACTGCTCGCGCCCGTTTTCTATGAACAAATCCACGGCTTTCGGAAAAAGCAGTGAGGCCAAATTAAAACAGAAATGATTGCTGTCCGAGATTGTGACGAGCCTCGCGCGATTGGCTTTTTTAAGATTTTCCAGCGCGCTAAACATCCGCCAATTCACGTCTATCCAGCATTCCAGATAGGCATTTGCAAATTCAGTCCAGCGGACTTCCTTTCGAAAATGATTTCCCGATTTAAGCCCTTCGTAAAATTCGAAAGCCGATATCAGATTTTTGTCGTGCGGATTTACGAAATCGCGGAGCAAAATTTCTTTTCGACCTTTTTTTAAAAGCTTCGCAATTGGTTTTCCATCAAATTTAAAAAGCACATTTCCCCAATCAACGCAGAGAACAGTTTTTGGCATAATTGCTCTGTATCTCCAGAAAGTTTAGCATTAAAGTTATGAAGAAGCAAATAATATACGAGGACGTGAATATGGTCGCGCTAAATAAGTCCGCGGGCGTAAATTTCGACTGGGTTTTGAAAGAAAGCCCCGAACTTCTTCCTGTTCACAGGTTGGACAAAGATACGTCCGGCATAATTTTGTTCGCAAAAAACCCGAAAACCGCGGATGATTTGAAATCGCTTTTCCAAACACACAAAATAAAAAAGACTTATCTGGCGCTTGTTGTCGGCAATGTAAAAAATAATCGAGGCGTTATTGATTTGCCAATTGGCCGCAGCAAAAAAACTCCGCTAAAGCGAGTGGCTGTTGGCGAGCAAAGAGGCAAAATTAGGGAAGCGGTGACTGAGTATAAAGTTTTAAAACGCGCTTCGCTGTGTTTTTCCGCGAAGCGCGAGTTTACGCTAGTTGAAGCATATCCAAAAACCGGGCGCACACATCAAATCCGTTCGCATTTTGCCGCGATTGGCCACCCGGTGGTCTGCGACAAACTTTATGCCGGAAAAAAATTCGTCTGCCCCGGCAATTTAAAAAGGCAATTCTTGCACGCAGCAGCTTTGGAATTTACACTGCCATCCGACGGCAGATTAAGATTGGAAGCAGGCTTGCCAGAAGATTTAGCAAGTGTTAAAGTCCTTCTATGTCATCGTTAAATTTAATCATTTCGCCGGTTGACATTGAGGCTCGCAAAAAGCTGGATTTTCGCGCCGGAGACATGGTGCGTGTTATGCAAAACATTAAAGAGGCGGACGCGTCTCGCAAAGGCGGAGCCGAGGCGGACAAAACTCGCTCGCAGGCTTTTGAAGGAATGGTGCTGGCGAGAAAACATGGCCGTGAACCCGGCGCCACGTTTACTCTCCGTAAAGTTATAAGCGGCGTGGGCGTCGAGAGAATTTTGCCGTTGTATTCTCCAGCTATAGAGAAAATAGAAATCAGATCACGAGCTTCGAAATTCAGGCGCGCGAAGCTCTATTATGTCCGCGAACTTGCAGTCAGAGAAATAAGAAGAAAAATGAAAAGCATCCGAGCGGAAGCTAAAATTAAACCAAAAGCAGAAGCCGCCGGAACCATTTCTTAAATTTTGTATTTTGATTTTTGAATTTTTCGCGCGCGGGTGGCGAAATCGGCAGACGCACTACCTTGAGGTGGTAGCGGGGGCAACCCCATGGAGGTTCAAATCCTCTCCCGCGCAAAAACAATCGGCTCGCCTGCTGGGTGGCGCTTCGCTCGGCGGCCAGTTTGTATTGAATTTTCGGGGCAAAAACGAATTGGCGATTTTCTAAAATATGGTTCGAGCCGATGTTTTTCAGAAATGTTGGCAATTCTCGAATCTGGAAAAGCAGACGGGATTGTTTCGTGGCACCCCGATAGATTAGCTCGCAATTCTGTAGATGGTGGAAAGATTATTCATTTTGTAGATCGCGGCTTGATTAAGTCCTTAAAATTTCCCACCCTTTGGTTTGAACCAACGCCACAAAGTTTGTTTATGCTCAATATCGCTTTCGGTCAATCAAAATATTTTGTAGAATTTTCTGCAAACTACTGATTGAGATTTTGTTGTTTTTCTTACCCTTGAGATTGTGTTTGACGCACTAATTTGCGAGAGAATATAAGCCAAATTATCACTGTAATTGCGAATATTGTTGGCTTCCTATCAATAATTGAATCAATGGCATAAACAGTATAAATAGCATAAGGCAATTCGGCCAAGAAAGTGATCAAAAAATATTTAGCAAAAGGATATCGAAGGATACCTAGGATATAGCTCGGGATTTCGGAAGGCAAGGTTAAACGAAATAAAAAAATAATCCAAAAACCAAGCCGTTTTGCAATAAGATGTTCGTAATAGGAAATCCGCTCTGTCGAAACGAATTTTTTAACAACTGGGTAACCGCCGTATCGGCCGATCAGATAAGAAACAATAGCGCCAATTAGCCAACTGGCAAGCAACAACAGAGCCGTTGTCAGATTGCTCCACAGGACAACTGCCACTGGCACCAGCCAGATGCTGGAAAAAGAAACAAGCATGGCTGATAGAGCTGACAAGCCAATAAAAATTAGAATACTTAAATAAGGATGAAGACCGCCGTAGTTTTGCAGAAAAACAGCGGCTTCTTGGAAATAATCTTGAAGCAAAGTTGAACTCCAAAAAATAAGCACCAAGCCGACAACGATAACAAAAATGACGATATTTTTCTTGGTTACAAGTTTTATCATGCGATATTTAATATTGTACCAAAAATAACTTATTTTGTATAAGAAAAATTAAATTTTTTGACTCATCAGCGGAAGATTGCTATAATTGACCAATATTATGACTATTATCCCAAAATATCTTACACGAATCTTCTTTATCGGGCTTTTTGTCGTTTTTTTTCTTTTTTCAAGTATTGTTGCTTTCGTTACTGACTGGTGGTGGTTTTCCGAGGTTGGCCACACGCAAATCTTTATTACATCTCTGGTTGCTA
>MFHO01000030.1:0-9256 GCA_001778635.1 Candidatus Giovannonibacteria bacterium RIFCSPHIGHO2_02_FULL_45_13
CCATTACAGACCCTATTTCCACGGCGCGAACTCCGCCTTCTAAATACGCTTCAACGGCCAGCGCTTGGCCAGGAAAGCGTTCGCGCGGTATGTGAGAAAGCATTTTTCCTGCGTCCACATAAATGGCGTGGCCGCCGTAAGGTTTTAAAACCGGCACGCCGATTTTGTCCAAACCATCTCCCAAATATCCAATTTGCTCTACGCGGTATTTTAAATAACTTTCTTCTATTCCTTCCTTAAGCCCTTCTGCTATCGCCTCCATATCTCTGCCGGAAATCCCTCCGTAATGCAAAAATCCTTCCATTAAAATGGCTGCTGGCGATAATGAACGGTAAATTTCTTTTTCGCGCAACGCAATAAATCCGCCCATATTTACAATCGCGTCCTTCTTGGCGCTCATTAAAGCGCCATCCGCGTAGCTCATCATCTCGCGGACAATTTTTCTGATATTTTGATTTTTATATTTTTTTTCGCGCGCCTTGATAAAATAAGCGTTTTCTGCAAATCTCGCGGCATCAAAGAAAAGCTTAGTTTTATATTTTTTAAGCAGTTTTGATACCGCTTTTATATTTGCCATAGAAACGGGTTGGCCGCCGACCTGGTTGCACGTAATTGTTATTAAAACATAAGCAACTTTTTGCTTATATTTTTTTAGCGCTCTTTCAAGTTTTATAAGATCAACGTTTCCTTTAAACGGATGATTGGATTCAGTAATGTACGCTTCTTTTGCGGTGCAATCCAAAGGGGCGCCGCCGCAATTTTCTATATGCGCGCGAGTTGTGTCAAAATGCGCGTTTCCGGGCACAACCATTCCTTCTTTTACAAAAATCTTGTTAAATACTTGTTCGGCGCCGCGGCCCTGGTGAGCTGGAATAACATAAGGGAAACCCAAAATATTTTTTACAGCGCTCTGCAGATTTCTAAAACTTGAAGAGCCGGCATAGGATTCATCTCCCTGCATCATGACGGCCCACTGATTTTCCGACATCGCGCCGGTGCCGGAATCGGTAAGCAAATCAATATATACGTCTTCCGAATTGAGAAAAAATAAATTATAGCCGGCATGTTTTAATTCTTTGATTCTTTCCGCGCGCGGAATCAGCCTTATCGGTTCCACCATTTTTGTTTTATACGGCGGTAGGTGCATATGAACCAAAATAGCACAATCTTTTGCAAGAAAAAAGCAGCTTATAACAAGCCGCATTTTATAGATTTATGAAACACAATCTATTGGTTGTATGTGCAGCATTTGGCACATTTTTTTGAAAACGCTATGCTTGGTTTCTGCGCTTGTCATTTCTGTCGCAAACCGATTTGCCATGTCTTCATTGAGAGTATTGAAAAGATAATGAGCAAGTTCGTGCGCTAGAATAAATTTTATTTCATCTTCATTTAAATTATCTATTGCAATTTTTCTCACGCGCCCCACATGCGTCAATAGATTTCCATCAGCCACTGTCTTATCCCAATATAGAACAGGATGAAAAACAACAACTTTGAATTTATATTTACGGCACTTCAGCGAATTAATTGAGTTGGTCAGTTTGTTGCAAAGTTGATCAGCATACAGTTTCAATTTCTCTTCGTCCTTTTTTATTTCAGAATAATAAAACAGGTACAAAGGGTCATTTCGCCATCCAAAAAGTTCTGTAATAACAAACAGATTTGCCAGCGCGAGCAGTACGGCAATTGCCAAAGCAGTTTTTTTCAAGGATTTTCCTCAACTGTCTGTTCAAAGATTAAAATAAACATATTTAGTTGTCAAGTTTTGTGCGACAATTATTTGCTATACAATAAACCAATTGTGTATCAGATAACTTTGGAAAAATTTTCGGGGCCGTTGGAGACGCTCTTAAATTTAGTTGAAGAGCAGAAGCTTTCTATTGGCGAAATTTCGCTCTCCAGAGTTGCCGAGCAGTATATCGCTTATTTAAAGTCGCTGGAGGATATGCCAAAGGAGGAACTTGCCGCGTTTTTGGTAATTGCTTCCACTTTAATGCTGATAAAGTCGCGCTCGCTAATACCGGGCATTAAACTTACGGAGGAGGAAGAGGGGGATATCAAAGAGCTGGAAATGAGACTGAAAACTTATAAGTTTTTTAAGGAACTCTCGGCGCATCTAAAGGATTTAAACAGAGCAAACAGGCACCTTTTCGGCAGGGAGGCTTACGCCGGAATGTCCGCAGTATTTTTTCCTCCCGATGGCCTTGTGCCAACAATGCTTAAACGGGTTCTAGACGAAATCTTGCAAGCTTTGCCAAAAAAAGAGGTGTTGCCAGAAGAATCTATTTTTAAAATAGTATCTTTAGAAGATAGAATGGCGGAATTAAAAGAGCGGCTTGAAGGGTTTATGGAGTTTACTTTTGATGAATTCAAAAAACAAAGCAAAGAAAAAGTAGATGTAATAGTGAGTTTTCTCGCGATGCTCGAGCTTATCAAGCAAGGATTTATGATATTTGAACAAAAAAAATTATTTGGTAGTATTGAGCTTAAGAAACATGAATAACATAGAAAATATTCTAAAAATAGAAAATCCGAAGATTAAGATTTTTAACGAAGAGCAAACCAAAATAATTAAAGAAAGGACAAAAGAGCTTATCGAAGAAATTGTCGGGGTCAATCCGCAAATGGTTGTATTTATGGATAGAGGAGCGCGCCCGCTTGCATGGATGTTGCGCGCCGCATGGAACAAATATACGCCGGGGCGCGAAATGCCCAAAATTAGATTTGTTAATATCGGCCGCGAAAAAGCAGAACGTATCAATTTTAAATCTATGCCATACCGCGAGGATTATTCTTCCGAAGAAGAATATCTAAAGAAAGTTAAAGAGTTTTGGTCCAAACTTGATACTGCTGAATCACAAACATATATTGAAAAAATAAGAAAAGATCTCAAGCCGGTCATCAAAAAAAATAGTTTTGATGAAGAGGGCGGTATTATGCTCGTTGACGACTACTCTGTAAGCGGTTTTTCTCTTGAGCTAGCTAACTCGTTTTTTGCGAACCATTTTTCTGATATGCCCAGGGCTTCATATTTATTTCTAAAACGTCAAGACGAGACTGTATTTAAGAAAGAAGGATGGCGTGGAACACATTTGCCATGGAATACTGATAAGTCTTATACACTTTTAAGTGAGGAAGAAAATTCTGCCAAATTTATTGCTTTTCCAGAAAGAGATAGGGCACTAAGAGAAAAAGGGGTTGAATTAAAAAAAGAAATAAACGCAATATTCAATGGATGAATTATCCAAAAAGATAGAGGCGCTGTTGTTTGTGTCGGGGGAGGGGATGACCGTCTCGCGGCTTGCTTCAATTTTAAAAAAGAGAGACGAGGAAATTAAAGAGGGGATCGCGGAATTGGAACGCCATCTGTTCGATGGGCACGCATTAACTGTTTTAAAAGATCAAGACAGAGTTTCTTTAATTACCTCAACCGCTGTTTCCAAGTTAGTTGAAGATTTTGCCAAGGAAGAATTTGCCGGAGAGCTAACGCGCGCGGCTTTGGAGGCGCTGACAATCGTCGCTTATAAAGGGCCAATGAAACGCTCCGAAATAGACTATGTTCGCGGGGTGAATTCTTCTTTTATGTTAAGAAATTTGCTGATGCGCGGCCTAATTGAGCGCGTTAGAGATTCAAAAGATTCGCGGGCATATCTATACAGGGTATCCGCCGATTTCTTAAAATTTTTGGGGCTTGCCTCCATTTCCGATTTGCCAGAGTACGGCGAGTATGCGCAAAAACTGGAGGAGTTTATAAAAGAGGAAACCGTTCAAAATGCTTAAAAAAACTCCGCTCATTTTGGCTTTAGGAGCTTTGGCCTTTTTCTTTTTTTCCCCCGCGCAAACAACAGAAACTCAAGTCATAAGAGCGCCGACAGAACCTCCGGCCCTTCCCCAAATAGAAGCTAGGGCGGCTTTAGCGCAGGATTTTCTGACCGGAGAAATTTTATTTAAGAAAAATGAAAAAACAGCTTTGCCTTTGGCAAGCATTACAAAAATTATTGCGTTGCTTGCCGTTCTGGATAAAATTTCTTTGGATGAAGAAATTGAGATTTCAAAATCCGCCGTCCTTGCTCCGGAGCCGAGCTCTTTAAGAATCGGAGAGCATTTTGAAGTCGGCGACCTTGTTGCTATGGCCATGGTTGAATCGTCTAATGATGCGATCACGGCGTTGTATGAGCGTTTAAACACGGATGGTCAATTTCTGGAAATAATGCGTCTGAAAGCTGAAATATTAGGAGCGAATTCAATGAATTTTATAAATGCCACCGGCCTTGATGAAACCGAAACCACAACAGGAGGATACGGCTCGGCGGAGGATTTATTAAAAGTCACACGTTTTTCTTTAGATTCTCCAATTTGGCAATTTGGAGATGTGCGCGAAATTGTTTCAAAAGAAGGAATAAAACATATTTTAAAACCCACAAACGAATTGGGACCGGAGCTGACGCCGCTTATCGGCGCAAAAACCGGTTTTACAGATCTAGCGGGCGGCAATCTTTTAGTAATAGTTGAATATCCGATCGGACATCCATTAGGGATTGTGGTTTTAGGATCATCGGAAAAGGGCAGATTTGAAGATGTAAAAAAGATTTTGGGATGGATAAAAAATTTGTAAAGGGTAGGAGCTTTTTTCCATAACCCCACCCTTTACCCTCCCCCAAGGGGAGGGTAATTTCCTCCCCCTTCCTTGGGAAGGGGGATGGGGGTAGGTTATCAAAAACCCCTTATAAAATAAGGTTTTTGCGCTATTGACTTTTAAAATTATAAGGTATATAATTAAACTAGAATTACAGTGGAACAGAAAGGAGGCGGCTATGAGTATTTTGATTTGCGCTACCACTTACGGTGGTTGCGGATATATTGGAGAAGGCATGACCTTCCCAGACACCAATGAAAAAGGGGATCCGAAGTGCCCCACATGCGGTCAGGAAGCAATTTTCCAGTTGGGTGATGGTAATTTTGATAGCCTCACAAACGCAGACAACGCTGAATTGGCGAGAAGGCTTCTTGATGAGGATAATGCCAACATTCATGGCGAGCTTTTGAAATTCTGTGTCGAGGAAGGGTTCATCGGCAAAAACAGATTGACATCCGATCAAAAGGCCGAGTTGGGGATTTCTGAGTGTTTATTTCACAAACAGGAAAGGAGAAAGAGATGAAATATTTAGCATTGGTTCTCTGCTTGGTTTGTTTAGCGATAGCGGCGCGTCTGACTATGCCACTTGCTCCCGAAAGCCTTTCTTTTCTGACAGCGGACGAGATCGCTAATGCGCTCTTCGCTAGGCAGATCGGGGTTGGAATATTTATCCTGTTAGGCATAGGCATGTTTCTGGGTTTTTACTGGGAGATGAAAAGGCGATAAGATTTTCTTGGCTCCGGGGGCTTCGGTGGAAAAAACGCCAAACAATGCGTTTCTGCCGGAGCCTTATTTTTTTATAAAAATTCTGTTAAACTTAAACCATGCAGCAGGATTTGATTTTGAATGTTTATAAGGTGCTTGGATTAGGAGGTGTTGCGTTTTTTTTGGGAGTTGCGATGACGCCGATTCTGACGCATTATCTTTATAAATACAAAATGTGGCGAAAGGACGCGCGCATAATGGCGCCAGATGGCAGTCTAACGCCGATTTTTAACCAGCTCCACAAAGAGCGCGAAACCAAAGCCCCAAGAATGGGAGGTGTTTTAATTTGGGCCACTACTGCAATAGTCGCCCTTCTTTTTTGGGCGCTTCCGAAAATTTTTCCAGATCCGCTTTTCCAAAAATTAAATTTTTTGTCGCGCGATCAGACATGGGTACCATTGGGAATTTTATTAGCCGGTGCGGCGGTCGGGCTTCTGGATGATTTCTTGGTAGTTTTTGGGCGCGGAACTTATCGCGGCGGCGGACTTACTTTTACTAGACGCATCTCGCTTATTACTTTAATCGCCGCCGCCGGCGCTTATTGGTTCTATTTTAAACTCGGAAAAGACTTTGTTTTTATCCCGGGCTTTGGAGATTTTTATTTAGGCGCTGCTTTTGTCCTGTTTTTTATTTTAGTGATGTGGGCAACGTTTAGTGGGGGGGTGATTGATGGGTTAGACGGCCTTGCCGGCGGAGTTTTTGCTTCAATTTTTGCTGCTTACGGCGGCATTGCTTTTTTTCAAAACCAGATCAATCTTGCCGCTTTTTGCTCTGTAATCGTTGGGGCAATTTTGGCTTTTTTATGGTTTAATATTCCGCCTGCGCGTTTTTATATGTCAGAAACCGGAATTATGGCTTTAACCACCGCGCTTACAACGGTTGCTTTTTTAACAAACGCCGTGGCCGTGCTTCCAGTTATTGCGTTCCCGCTTGTTTTAGAATCGCTTTCAGTGATAATACAGCTTTCTGCCAAGCGGTTTTTTGGGAAAAAGGTTTTTTTGGTTGCTCCAATTCATCATCATTTTGAGGCCTTAGGCTGGCCGGCGGAGAAAATAACAATGCGGTTTTGGGTGCTCTCTGCGGTTTTTGCGATCATTGGCGTGATCGTCCAACTTGTGAGTGTGCTATAATAAGGCCGTATGGCTTTATCTATTTTGATAAAAAACGGCACCGTAATAGACGGCTCCGGCAAAGAACCCGTAAAAGCCGATGTTGGAATTTCCGCAAATCGCATTGTTAAAATCGGCGATCTGTCCAAGGAGACCGCGAATCAAGTTATTGATGCGGCCAATCTTTATATTACGCCGGGGTTTATAGATTTGACCAATCATTCGGATGTTTATGGATCGCTTTTTACCGTGCCTTCGCAGGAAAGCATGTTGAGGCAGGGGGTGACCACGGTTCTTTTGGGAAATTGCGGAGAATCGCTTGCTCTTGTGGCCAACAAAGAATCGCTGACCGACCTAGAACGTTGGACCACCGGGTTTTCGATTCCGATAAACTGGAATTCGGTAGAAGAATATTATAAAAACATTGAAAATCTGGGTGTCGGTTTAAATGTGGCGACGCTGGTCGGGCAGGAAACCTTGAAAAGAAACGCTGGCACGCCGGAAGAGAGGATCTTTTTGCTTGAAAAAGCGATGGATGAAGGCGCTTGGGGCCTTTCCAGCAATTTTTCATTTGCCGAATGGGGTCCGAACTTTGAAGGAGAAACTTTAAATTTGCTTAAGATTGTCGCGAAGCACGGCGGCCTTTATAAAATTCATCTCCGCGATGAAGGAAAAAATTTTCTTCCTGCTGTGGCTTTTGCAATTTCATTGGCAAGAACAAGCGGCGCGCGGACTTGTATTTCACATTTTAAAGCCATTGGGCGAGGCGCTTGGGCAGATTTTAACAAAGCTCTGCGAATGCTGCAGCAAGCGCGGAAAGAAGGAATCAATATTTCTTTTGATTTTTCTCCGTACCTGCGCACTGGGTCTATGCTGGTTTCCTTACTGCCGGCTTGGGCGCGGCAAGACGGCAATGAAGAAATTTTAAAAAAACTTTATGATCCTGATACATCGCTAAAAATCATCAACGATCTGAAAGCCGCCACTTTGCACGCAGACAAAATTTTTATCGCCTCTGCTTTCCGTGACAAAACTGCCGTTGGCAAAACTTTAGCCGATCTTGTAAAACACACGGGCCTCCCGGCAGAAAATCTAATTTTAGAGTTGCTCAAAATAAATAATCTGAACGTTTCGATTTTCGGCAAAACAATCAGCAGCCAAAATCTCCTTTCGGCTGCAAAAGACGAAGCCGGTTTAGTGTCAAGCGACGGCGCCGGGTACGATGTCGCCTTCCAACGGTTCGGCGATCTTGTCCATCCGCGGTCGTTCGGCGCATACCCGCGATTTTTTAATTTTATTTCGCAAAAAGCAGGTGTTTCTGCGGGCGAGGCAGTGGCAAAAATGACTTCGCGCCCGGCTGCGGTTTTGGGTTTAAAAGACAGAGGCGTTTTGAAAACCGATTACATCGCGGATATCGCGGTTTTCCATCCTAAAGAATTTAAAGATCAGTCGGTTTATAAAAACCCTTATAATTATTCTGCCGGACTCCACTTTTTGATCATCGCGGGCCATGCCGCGATCAGCAACGGTGTGCTTGAACCAAAAAAATACGGAGCGGCGCTAAGGAAAACAAATTAACATGGCGCAAAACCGCGCATACGATAGAATGTTTCTTGTCTTGACCCTTTTCATCTTTGTTTTCGGATTGTTCATTTTGGCGTCTGCGTCGCTTGGTTTATCTCAAACAAAATTCGGCTATCCTTATTATTATTTTTTTCATCAAATTATTTTCGGCGCGCTTCCGGGAGCTATTTTATTTTATATTGCGTATAAAATTCCTTATTTTTTTTGGAGGCAGTACGCCCTTTATATATTGCTTTTCGGTATCTTTTTGATGTTTTTGGTTTTTGTTCCTGCTTTAGAAATGTATCACGCAGGAGCGCGCCGCTGGATTTCGCTCGGCCCCATTTCTTTGCAACCGGCTGAATTTTTAAAATTTGCGTATGTGGCGTATTTGGCCGCCTGGCTCGAATCAAAATCAAGAACTATAGGCTCGTTTAAATTTGGCCTTTTGCCTTTTCTTATTATGAGCGCTTTTATTGCGTCATTTTTAATTTTACAGCCGGACATAGGAACTTTGGCCGTGCTTTTGGCGGCGATTCTGGCATTATTTTTTTTGAGCGGGGGAGACTTAAAACAATTGACGTTGCTCTTTTTAATCACGATTGTTATTATAGGAATACTCGTTTACATAGAGCCTTATCGGCTCGATCGCATAAAAGTTTTTTTAAATCCGGAAGATGACCTGAAAGGCATCGGATATCAAATAAATCAGGCGCTTATTGCTGCGGGCTCCGGCGGCTTTTGGGGGAGAGGTTTTGGAATGAGCCGGCAGAAATTCGGTTATTTGCCTGAACCAATAGGGGATTCCGTATTTGCAGTAGAGGCGGAGGAGCTCGGATTTTTAGGAAGTGTCGTTTTACTGATTTCGTTCCTCTTATTTTTTTTGCGGGGCATTTGGATAACTCGGCGAGCGCCGGATTTTTTTGGAAAATTTTTATGTTCAGGAATCCTTTTTCTGATTATATTTCAAGCTTTAATCAATATTTCGGCAATACTGGCGCTATTGCCGCTTACAGGAATACCGCTTCCGTTTGTGAGCTATGGCGGATCGGCATTGGCCGTAAGTATGGCGGAAGTCGGCATTATACTTAATATTTCTAAATACAGAACCAAAACGCCATGAAAATTATCTTTACAGGCGGCGGGACAGGCGGGCATTTTTATCCATTGATCGCGGTTG
>MFHO01000030.1:9276-18357 GCA_001778635.1 Candidatus Giovannonibacteria bacterium RIFCSPHIGHO2_02_FULL_45_13
GGAGGCGGAAAACATCGCGCGGCTTGAACTCTTCTTTGTATCCGATGAAATTTTGGACAAAGATCTGCTTTTCCGCGAAGATATCAAATTTATTAAAGTTCCTGCTGGAAAAATACGGAGATATTTTTCTTTGCGCTATATTCCAGATACGCTAAAAACTTTGTGGGGTATTTTGTGGGTTTTTTGGCGATTGTACCTGATAATGCCGGATATGGTGTTTTCAAAAGGCGGCTATGCCAGTTTCCCAACTTTAGTTGCGGCGCGCTTTCTTAAAATTCCTGTTTTAATTCATGATTCCGATGCGGTCCCGGGGCTGGTTAGCAGGTGGACAGGAGAGTGGACGGCAAGAATCGCCGTATCTTTCATGGAAGCCGCTCGCTACTTTGAAGGTAAAAATGTCGCGATTACCGGAAATCCGATTCGCCCGCAAGTCGTCGGAGGAAATCTTCCAGAAGCCATAGAATATTTCCGGCTTGAAGAAAATTTGCCGACCATTTTAATATTGGGTGGATCGCAAGGGTCTGAACGGATTAACGAGGCGCTGCTTAGCGCGTTGGAAAAAACAGTAAAAACATATCAAATAATTCATCAGACCGGTAAAACCAATTTTGAGGATGTAGCCTCGCGCGCTGAAGTTTTACTAGAACACAGCGAATTTAAAACAAGATACCACCCGCACGGTTTTTTAGGCGAAGGCGAATTGCGCGGCGCTTATAAAGCAGCTTCCATTGTTATCGCAAGAGCCGGTTCAGGCTTGATTTTTGAAATCGCCGCCAACGGAGCGCCCGCTATTTTAATTCCACTGCCTTCTGCCGCGCAAAATCATCAGCGAGAAAACGCGTACGCTTACGCAAGGTTCGGGGCTTGCGAGGTTATTGAAGAAACAAACCTCACGCCCAATCTTTTGCTTGCGGAGATTGATAAAATTCTTGCGAACCCGGAACGCATTCGAAAAATGAAATTGGCCGCAGCAGGATTCGCCCGTCCAGACGCAGCACAAAAGATTGCAAGAGAAATCATTAAATTGGGAATTCATGAATAGTAAAATACGCACAAGATTTGCTCCAAGTCCGACGGGGCTTTTGCACGTAGGCGGGCTTCGTACCGCGCTTTATAATTATCTTTTCGCAAAGCAAAACGGTGGGCAGTTTATGTTGCGCATAGAAGATACCGATCGCGCTCGTCTTCTGGAGGGCGCGGAGAAAAATATTATTGAAACACTGCGGATTTTCGGACTGGATTTTGATGAAGGACCGATTAGGCAATCGGATCATTTGGAAAAATATAAAGAACGCGCCGAGGAGTTAATTCAAAAAGGCGCTGCTTACGAGGATGGCGGCGCGATACGTTTTAAGATGCCGAAAGACGGCGTAACCAAGTTTACCGACATTATTCGCGGTGAGATCCAAATAGAAAATGAAACGCAGGAAGATTTTGTAATTTTAAAATCAGATGGTTTTCCGACTTACAATCTTGCCCATTTGGTTGATGACCACGATATGGCAATCACGCACGTCATCAGGGGCGATGAATTTATTTCATCAATGCCGAAATACATCGCGCTTCATAAGGCGTTCGGCTGGGAGCTTCCTCAATACGCGCACCTGCCGCTTTTGCTTAATAAGGATAGAGCTAAACTATCCAAACGTGAAAGCGACAAAGCCGTGAAAGTTCTGCTGGAGGAAGATGGATATTTGGAAGAGGCCGTTTTGAATTTTGTCGCGCTTTTGGGATGGCATCCGAAAACCGATCAGGAAATTTTTTCATTGGAGGAGTTAATAAAAGAATTTAAATTAGAAGACGTCCAGAAAGCCGGAGCGATTTTTGATATTCAAAAACTAGATTGGATGAATGGAGAGTACATTAGAAAAAAAACGCCGAAAGAGCTGGTTGAACTAGCCGCGCCGTTTTTAGAAAAAGAAGGAGAGGGTGATTCTTCTTTTTTAGAAAAAATCATTGCTCTTGAACAACCTCGCCTGAAAAAACTATCTGAAATGCCGGAGCGCACGGATTATTTTTTTCGAGAACCCGAATATGATGTTTCTTTATTGAAATGGAAGAACATGGATGATAATCAAACTAAAAATTCCTTAGAGCTTTCAGCAGAATTGCTGAAAGCGGTTAATGATAAAGATTTTAATAAAGAAAATCTTGAAAAAATATTTTTGGACCGCGCCAAGAAATTCCAAGATAGGGGAGAGCTATTGTGGCCTTTGCGTGTTGCCCTTACCGGCAAGAAAGCCTCCCCAGGCCCGTTTGAAATAATGGAGATTTTAGGAAAAGAAAGCTCAATTTCTCGTTTAGAAGCGGCTTTAGATATGCTAAAATAGGATAGTGAGGTGCATTTATAAAACCATTTTGGTTATGGCGTTTTTTGCGTTAATTTTGAATTTGCCGGTATTTGCGGCAGAGCCAGAAAATTTAAAACAGCAAATTGACGAAAAAAATCAGGAAATTCAGAAGCTGGAAGAAGAAATTAAACAATATCAGGAGAGTGTTGACGAGGCCGAGTCCGCCGCAAAAACTTTAAGCGGAGAAATTAAAAGATTGGATACGGAACTCAAAAAATTGAACGCTCAAATTGTGCTAACCCAAAAGAAAATCGCCAAAAAAGAGCTGGAAATCAAAGAACTGGGAGAAGACATCACGGATACACAAGATTCAATTAAAAATCGTCAGAATGCGCTCGCAAAAATTTTAGAAGGGTTGAATAAAGCGGAAAGTGACGGCATGCTGGAAACATTTTTAAAATACAAGGCGCTGTCGGATTTTTTTGACGAGCTTGAAAGAATACGGGCCTTGAATACCGGTGTGCGGCAGAACTACGAAGAATTAAAAACACTCAAAACAAATCTTGAAGAAAGAAAGCAAAAAGCGGAAGCGGCGCGGCTTGACCTAAAAAATCTTCAGAGAGATCTTTTAGCGCAGCGCGAGATTCAAAAAGACGCGAGAACCGAAAAAAACCAATTACTTTCCGCGACCAAAAATCAGGAAGCGGCTTATCAAAAACTTTTAAAAGACCGTGAGAAGCGCCGCGCGGAAATTTACGAAGAAATCCGTCAAATAGAAAACGAGTTAAAAAAACAAATTGATTTCGGAACGCTGCCTTCATTCAGCAGCGGTGTTTTGCTACGCCCAATCGATGGGGGAGTGATAACACAAGAATTTGGCAAAACTTCTTTTGCCAGGTACACCGATGTTTACGGAAATGGATTTCATAACGGAGTTGATTTACGCGCAAGCGTCGGCACTCCGGTAAGGGCAGCCGAAGACGGAACCGTGAAAGCAACCGGCAACACAGACTTTATCTGCCCAAGAGGTTCTTACGGCAAATGGGTGTTGGTTGAACACCCAAATAAGCTGGCTACTCTTTACGCGCACCTTTCGCTAACTAGAGTAAGCTCTCGCCAGGAAGTCAAGCGGGGTGATATAATAGGTTATAGTGGCAATAGCGGCTATACCACAGGCCCGCACCTTCATTTTACGGTATACGACGCGCGCACGGTGCAATTGCGACAAAGCCGTGTCTGTGGAGTTTTACCTTATGGAGGGTATCTTAATCCAATAAACTACTTATAAAATGCAAAATAAAGGTTTCGTACAAATAGTAATAATAGCGGCGCTTTTGGTGATTATTTTGAGCCTTTTAGGTGTATCCTTAAGCTCGCTTTTCTCCAATCCGCTCTTAAAAGAAAACTTCGGGTTTTTGGGTAAATGGCTCGCGAAGCTGTGGAATCATTATTTGTCAGTGCCGTTTCAATATCTTCGGAATATTTGGGTTGATCTTATTTGGGATCCATTTGTAAATATGTTAACAGGATTAAAGGGCGGCAGTGGCCCTTTTGAGCCTCCACGATAAAGACGTCGCAAAAGGTATAATGTGCGAACTTTATACTATTGCATTTTTTCACTGCCCTGCTAGCATATAGCTCAATATGGCGCATACAAAAGCGGGGGGGTCTACGCAGAACCTTCGCGATTCACAGCCGAAATATTTGGGAATTAAGCTTTACGCCGGCGAGAAAGCCAAGCCGGGCGCTATTTTAGTGCGCCAGCGCGGTACCAAGTTCGTCCCCGGAAACGGCACAAAAATCGGCAAAGACGATACGATTTACGCCATTCGCGACGGTGTTGTTAAATTTGAAACAAAAAGAAAAATCAGATTTGACGGGTCTAAGCGCTCGGTTCACAAAGTATCTGTAATTTAATCTCCTCATTTCCGAGCAATATTTTTGCCTCATGTTTCCCTGTTGTTTTAATCGGCGCGTCAAACTTAATCATCTCTTCCTTTAAATTCGCCGGCAGTAAAAATCCAAGCGCTTTTAATCCTTCTATAATTTCTTTTGACGAGATTGCAGCGTAAAGCTTACTGGCTTGCCCGTCTGGTTGGCGGGACTTATACGCTTTTTTCTTGATCACAATCCCCTTCTCCGCGAGCGCAGCTTTTAAATTATGAAACTCGTCGTGCGCGCGTTCTTTCTGCGCTTTCTTGCTCTTCTGTTCGGTTTCGATTTTTTGCACATTCCCAAGCGTAGCCAGAGCGGCTAAATTTTTCAAAATCAAAAAATTCCGCGCGTAACCGTCGGAGACATCTTTGATCTCTCCCTTTCGACCAAGTTTTGCAACGTCTTTTAGTAAAATGACTTTCATTGCGATTGCAAAATTTCTATCGCCTTCTCCATGACTAGATCCCTCCCCGCTTCTATATCTTCTTTGGTTGGTTTTATTTCAATATCCGGTTCTAGCCCACCATCCGATAGCGCCTGCCCATTTGGCGTAAGCCATTTAGCAATTGTGATTTTGATTGAAGTGTCTGCGGCAAGAGGAAGAAGTTCCTGCACCGATCCCTTGCCGAAAGTTTTCTCCCCGATGATTTTCGCTTTGCCGTGGTCTCTCAAAGCCCCGGCCAAAATTTCAGAAGCCGAGGCCGAGCCTTGATTTACCAAAACCACTGTCAGCGCGCCGCGAAAAATGTTGTATCCCCTGCTTCGGTGAAGTATCTGGCTTGCTTTCCCGCCGAAATCTTCTTTAACAACCACTTCTCCTTGCGGCAAAAACCAACTCGCTATATCCACAGCCGCCTCCAGAAATCCGCCAGGATTATTTCTCAAGTCAAGAATTAATTTGCTTTTGTTTTTTTCAATCATTTCGCGCAAGGCATTTCTGAAACTCTGCGGCGAATTTTCAGAAAAATTATAAAGCCTGATGACAAAAATGTCTCCCAAATCTTTTTCCGTTTTCTTCCCATCTTTTGCTGTTACAATCTGCTTTGTTTCCGTGTCAATTACAGGAATTTTGATAACGCCGCGCTCAATTTCTATTATTCGATTTTCATCTTCGCCGTTTCGCGCTATTGTGAGTTTTACTTTCGTGCCTTTCGGCCCGCGAATTCTGCGCACTGCTTGTTCAATGGTCATCTCCATGGTTGTCTCGTCATCAATTTTTAAAATTTTATCCCCCGCACGAATTCCGGCCTGCTCCGCTGGCGTGCCCTTAAGAGGCGCGATTACAGTAAGCGCGTCTTTTCTGATGCCTATTTCCATGCCAACTCCTTCAAACTCGCCTTTAATTTCGCTTTGGAAAATTTTTGTTTCTTCCGGCGGAAAAAATACTGTATAAGGGTCGCCCAAAGACTTTGTCATTCCTGCAATCGCGCCGTAGAGCATATCTTGCCGTTTTATTTTATCTATATCCACATATTTGCTCTCTGCTATATTCCAGGCGCGCCAAAATTCCGCAAAATCAATCTCATCGCGATTGGCGCTTATCTGCGGTTCTATGTTTAAAATACCGCTAATTTTGCTTTCCGCGGGCGTTTTTAGCCCAGTGTAAAATCCCAACGCAAAAACGACCGCCAGCACTATTACAGCCGCTAGAAATCCGCCAAGTTTCTTAATTTGCCCCATATTCGCCTATTATCCCAAACTTTTTTTTGTTGTACAATAGGACTAATGCTTACACTTTACAATTTTTTAACTCGTAAAAAAGAGATTTTTAAGCCGATTTATCGAAATAAGGTGGGGCTTTATACTTGCGGGCCGACTGTTTATAACTATGCGCATATCGGAAATCTGCGAACCTATATTTTTGAAGATATTTTGCGCCGTACGCTGGAATACGCAGGATATAAAGTAAAACACGTGATGAATATAACGGATGTGGACGACAAAATCATAAAAGGCGCGAACGCAGAAAATAAAAATATCTATGATTTTTCCGAATCTTATAAAAAGGCATTTTTTAACGATATCAAAAAACTCCATATTCTTCCAGCATGGAAATATCCAGATGCAACAAAACATATCAAAGAAATGATTACGCTGATTCAAAAACTCTTAAAATCAAGATTTGCTTATAAAGTCGGTGGCTCGGTTTATTTTGATATTTCTAAATTTAAATCGTACGGCAACCTTTCAAGATTAAAAAAAAGAGAGCTTAAAATCGGAGCGCGGGTGGATACCGATGAATACGCAAAAAATACAGGCGAGGATTTTGTGCTCTGGAAAGCAGTTAGAGCCGGAGAACCAAGTTGGCCCGCCCGCTTTGCAGGCGAGGCTCGCCCCCTTTGGGGGCGGCCCGGCTGGCATATCGAATGCTCTGCAATGTCAATGAAATATTTTGGTAAGAGTTTTGATATTCATGCCGGAGCTATTGATTTGCTGTTTCCTCACCACGAAAACGAAATCGCCCAATCAGAAGGCGCGACCGGTAAAAAGTTCGTGAAATATTTTTTGGAGGGCGAGCATCTTTTGGTAAACGGCAAAAGAATGGCAAAATCGGCAGGCAATTTTTTTACTTTGCGCGATTTAGAAAAAAAAGGCTTCAATCCCCTAGCCTTTCGATACTTTACGCTCTCTGCGCACTATCGTTCGCAGCTCAATTTTACTTTGGAGTCGCTTAAGGCGGCACAGAATTCGCTGGAGAGACTGTGGGAGTTTGTTTTGAATTTAAAAGCAACGCCGCTCTCTTTAAAACCCGGTTTTAAATCCCCAAAAAAACCGGGTTTTTTCCCGAGCGGCGCGGTTCTGATCAAAGTACGCGAAGCTTTTCAATCCGCTCTTTTCGATGACCTCAACACCCCAAAAGCGCTAGCTGTGCTGTGGAATTTGATAAACGATTACAATAAAAACCCCAAAAAGTTCGACGCGAGGGCTATTTTGGGTCTCTTATATGATTTTGACAAGGTTTTGGGACTGGGATTGCGCGCGGTAAGGCCCGTTAGGCCGCCGAAAGAAGTATTGAGTCTTCTGAAAAAGCGCGAGATTGCGCGGAAAGCCGGAAATTTCGCTATCGCAGATGAAATTCGCCGGAAAATTAAGCAGCTTGGCTGGCAAGTCAAAGATACGCCGTCCAGACCTGAACTTATTCACGCATAATTCACTTTTGATCCACCTTTTTGCCATTGCATTTAAATATTTAAATATTTAAACTATAAGTAATGGCGCAAGTTCTCTCACCATTCACCGTTTCCAGAATGCCTCCGCAAAATATTGAAGCGGAAATCTCTCTTTTGGGCTCATTGCTGTTAGACGGCGCGGTAATTGACCGCGTCGTTGATATCGTAGGGCGAGACGATTTTTATAAACGAGAACACCAAGCAATTTTTGATGCGGCTTCCGCGCTTTTCCAAAAGCAAAAACCGATTGATGTGTTGACTGTTGGAGATCAGCTTAAAGAGCACGGCAAACTTGAAGAAATTGGAGGGGTCGGCTACCTTACTACTCTTGTAAACAGCGTGCCAACCGCCTCCAACGCCGCTTATTACGCGGAAATAATCAGAAAAAAGAAGATTTTGCGAGATCTTATTACGATTTCTCATGAAATTTCCCAAATGGGCTACCAGGAAAGCGAAGATGTCGGGCTTTTGATGGACGAGGCAGAGAAGCGGATTTTTTCAATATCTCAACGTTCGCTGATCAAAGGTTTTGAACCTGTAGCCGGGGCTTTGGAAGAAGCGTGGGAACGCATTGACAGGCTGCACAAAGGCGCCGGTGCTTTGCGAGGTATTCCTACGGGCTTTAAACAATTGGACAACAAACTCTCCGGACTTCAAGAATCCGACCTCGTTGTGCTTGCAGCGCGTCCGTCTTTGGGAAAAACCGCGTTAGCCATGGATATCGCGCGGCATGTGTCTCTTTATGAAAATATTCCCGTTGGCATCTTTTCGCTTGAGATGTCCAGAGGGCAGTTGGTAGACCGTTTAATCGCGGCGGAAGCAAATGTGGACGCTTGGCGTCTGCGCACAGGCCAGCTTTCTCCGGATAGCGATGATTTCGAAAGAATCCGGGACGCAATGGATAAACTTTCCAAAGCCCCGCTTTTTATTGACGACGAAGCTTCAATAAATATTTTACAGATGCGCGCCAAAGCAAGAAGATTGCAAGCAGAAAAGGGCCTGGGACTTATAATTGTTGATTACCTTCAGCTTATGGTGCCTCGTATTCAATCCGACAGCATGGTACAACAAATTACGGAAATTTCACGTTCGCTAAAAGCTTTGGCAAGAGAGCTCAAAATTCCTGTGCTTGCGCTTTCACAGCTTAATCGCGCAGTGGAATCTAGGCCGAACAAAAAACCGCAGCTTTCGGATCTGCGCGAATCAGGCGCGATTGAACAAGACGCTGATGTAGTTATGTTTATCTATCGCGAAGATTTGGTGAAAGAGAACTCTGACAGAAAGAATCAGGCGGATATTTTGATACAAAAGCACAGAAACGGCCCCACGGGCGAGGTTGTTTTGTACTTCAATTCAGACAAAATAAGCTTCTCGGCGCTGGAGAAGGACCATGAGCTCTAGCTTTTTTAATGACTTAAAAGAACTTTTAGAAAAACTCCCGGGAATCGGCCCGCGGCAGGCTTCGCGTTTTATTTGGGCCATGCTAGACTTTGAGTCGAAAGAGCGCGAAAAAATGGCCAGTTTAATCAGTAATCTGGACAGCCACTTAACTAGATGCGTGGAGTGTTTTAGGGCTTTCGGTACAGCCACGCCCGGCTCCTCGAAACCTGGTTTTGAGACTTCCAAAAAACCAGGTTTCTTCCCGCCGGGGGTGATAATTTGCCCTTTCTGCCAACCAAACTCCT
>MFHO01000030.1:18383-18511 GCA_001778635.1 Candidatus Giovannonibacteria bacterium RIFCSPHIGHO2_02_FULL_45_13
GTGGAGCGCGACAGCGACCTTTTGAATATTGAGAAATCAAAAATTTATAACGGGATTTATCATGTTTTAGGCGGCGCTTTAGATCCGCTGGAAAAAGATGATAGTGTGAGAAAAAAAATTAAAAAGCT
>MFHO01000030.1:18552-20244 GCA_001778635.1 Candidatus Giovannonibacteria bacterium RIFCSPHIGHO2_02_FULL_45_13
GAAATCTAGAAATATTAAAATTTCCCGTCTCGCCCGCGGCCTTGCCACCGGCACAGACTTAGAATACGCGGATGAGATGACCTTAAGGCAGGCTATTGATAATCGCAAGTGATACAGTTTGTCTGTGGCCTTTCTTTTTGCGGAAGCGGGTTTTGGAATGGTATTTAAAAGTAATAACTTTCGGCAGGCGCTTCTCTCCCAAAATCTCCGCGCTGACTTTTTTGCCGGCGAGGTATGGTTTTCCAAGTTCAATTGTTTCCCCATTCGCGATCAGTAAAACTTTGTCGAAATCAAACCTCCCACTTCCAACTTCCAACTTCTCTGTTTGTATCTTTTGCCCTTCTGAAACAAGATACTGCTTGCCGCCGGTTTCGATTACAGCTATTTTCATACTTTTAGATACTACTTTATTTATTCTTTGTCTGCAAGTTGCTTTAGCCCGCCTTCCCCAATGGTTATTACTTTATCAACTCTCTCAGTTAAAAGTTCGATTCTTTTCCCGGTCTCATCATAACTTGATTTTACGTTTGTAATATGTTTGCCTAATTTATCATAGCTTTCCCCCAATCTTTTCCCATCAAGTAAAATTGTTCCGAGACGTTTTATAATTTCTTGCGTTTTTTTGCTCACGGTAATATCTCGAAACCAGTGTTCAAATACTGATAGCGTCATATTGAGCGTGTTCGGAGAAGCCAATACCACTCCTTTCTTGGATGCATATTCAACCAGCTCGGCATCTGTTAACGAAAACATTATATCGTAATACACCGCTTCCGCAGGTACAAACATTATTGCTCGATTTGTAGTATTCTCTTCGGGTTTTATGTATTTTGCGGATATTGAATCTATTTCTTCTTTCACTCTTCTTATAAACACTTGCATTTTTGGAGTTTTAGCAGACTCCACAGACTCTTCCGCATAGCTGATGTAAGTTTCCAGAGGAAATTTAGAATCTATGGGGAGCAGGAAGTCGTTAGGTAGTTTTATTGCAAAATCAACAGCCTCGCCATTTTTAAATTGATATTGTTTCAAAATTCGCTCTTCAGGATAAACTTGGCTTAATATGTACTCTAGATTTGCCTCACCCCACTGCCCCCGTAATTTTGGGGTCTTGAAAATATTCTGGAATGAAGACATTTTATCAACCGAGTTTTCAACTGATTTATGCACTTGTTCTACATTGTGCCGCAGACTCGTAATAGATTCGGTGAAATCTTTTACTCTTTCGTGCATGCCTCGGTTAGAGGAGTCCATAAGCTCTCGCGAGGAGCGCAACTGATCGTTAATATCCACTTTTATACTAGAAAGTAATTTTTCAAATGTTTTTTCAATGACATCTAATCTCACGTTTATATCAGTTCCCTTATCATTTCTTCTCCACAAAAAATAAAAAATGGCCGCACCAATTACAATGCCACTTAAAATAGCTATTATTAGTATAATCTCATTCATAAAAACAGCTTAGCACAATTTTTTGGACCATGGGAGAATCGAACTCCCGCCTGCCGGATGCAAACCGGCTGCACTGCCACTATGCTAATGGCCCGATTTTGCAATTTTATCAAAAATTTAACCCGTTTACAACCAAAAAGCCCTGATTGAAAATCATGGCTTTTTGGCGAAATATGCCGAAGGCATCCCTTCGGGATTTCGTTTACTTTTTGCCTAAAATCCTAAACATCTTTGTGCCGC
>MFHO01000031.1 GCA_001778635.1 Candidatus Giovannonibacteria bacterium RIFCSPHIGHO2_02_FULL_45_13
TGAGGAATCTCTTTTGTATGTGCGCCCGCTCTATCTCAAGGCTCAAGCCGGAAAAATTCCTGAATTAAAGCGAGTGGTTGTGGCGTATGAAAATAAAATTGCCATGGAAGAAACGCTAGAGGAGGGGCTATCGAGAATCTTTGGCGGCGGAATGGGGTTAAAACCGGGGGAAACCCAGACGGCAAGACTGCAAGTAGCTCCTTCTCAAGATATAGAGGAGCGCATACGAAGAGCGGCCGGCGCGTATGAAGAGGCACTCCGTGCGCAAATGGATGGCGATTGGGCGCGCTACGGTGAGGCAATAAGGCGACTGGGAGATATTCTTAAGCAATAATACTATTTTATTGTTAATCCATTCAAGCCATCACTCTTGATGTCTCTCTTCTCAACTCACCCGCCAGTGGAAGAAAGAGTAAAGAGATTAGAAAAAATATAACTGCCGCCACAAAGGAATTTTTGCCCGCCCGAGCATTCAGTTCCTGCCGCGCGAAGCGCGGCAATTGGTCAGTTCCGTTCAAAGAAAGTTCGCGCACAGTGTATAATTACAGCAAAAACATCGTGATATAATATATTAATGAAGAAGTGGTTCTCGGCGGTCGTTTTGGTTTCGGTGGTTTTTGTTCCGCTTGTTGCTTTGGCGGTGAATCCGGCGATAACGTCGTTTACGGTTTCTCCCGCATCCGGCCCGTCAGGCTATTTTTTTGCTTTTTTGTGGTCGCTGGAAAACGCGTTTGGCTCTTCTTTTTTAATCCCGTGTATTCAGGGCATCAAATTGCGATACTCAAACGGCAGCGCTCTTGCTTGCGGAACGCGCATTGCTTCGCAAGTTTCGGCAAATGACGGACTCGGCATCAAAATAATTAACATAGGCGGAAATCAAGCCAGTGTTACCGCACGCGTATTTCCAAAAGATTCGTACGGCAAAGATTATGATGCTGGCGGGCAGACGGTTTATATTTCCGTAAGCCCCAACACGCAGCCGATAGAAAAATTTACAACTTCCACAACAACTACAGTTTCCGGGAGCCCAGTTACTATTTCTTGGAGCTCAACAGATTTGGACGGCGTTAATTTATCAATTGAATGCAAACCGGAAATAAAAGCGTCTTCTCCGAGCTATACCGCGGGGCTTTATTTGCCGTGTGGTAAGCCTGCTTTTCAGACTGATTTATCGAAATCCGGCTCACTGGCGCTTAATTTCAATAATTCTTCCATAGACACTCTGCCATATACACTCACGCTTTTTCCTGCTATGGCGCCTGGTGTTTACAATGCGGTTTATCCCGCAGCCATTACTATAAATGTAGCCTCGGATGTGGTTCCGGATCCCGTTGTTAATTACTTTAAGACTTCTGCGCCTTCGACTATTGATTCCGACAGGACCATGCCGATTTCATGGTCAACTGAAAATACACAAGGAGTCAATCTAAAAATTCCCTGCGCCGAAGGCATAACTGCGACATCTTCAAAAAATACATCCTTATTGCTGCCGTGCGATAGTTATGCGTTTGCTGATGATAATCTGCTGCCTTCATCGGGGAGCCTCGATCTTTTTTTGAAAAATAATGGCGACTCGCTGCGTACGGTTACTATCAATCTGATACCGGCTTTTAAAGCGAAAACAGGATATGATGTGACACGAAGCAAAACCATTAATGTGGATGTGCGCTCGCGAATGTTTGCGCAAACGCCGACCGCAAGCCCGACTGTTGCGCCCGCGACGACAGTCGCGCCGCCTCCGGCGCCGCCAAAGCCGCTTCCGCCCGTTAGCAAGCCTGCTCCTTTGCAAAAACCGGCCGGCGCGGAGGTCAAACCAGTGCCTACGGCGGCGCCGGAGGAGAAGTTTATGGAGCCTGCGGAAGAAAGCAAAAAAAAGACTGCGCCAAAAAAACAAGCCGTTGTCAAAAATGCCGATGAAATTGCAAAATTGCTTACGGAAAATAAATACGTAGAAACCGCTGAACTCGTTAAGTTAAACAGCGGCTTGGGAATATACGATGTCGTCGGCTATAGAGACGCAAAGCTTTTTAACGCGATCCCCGTACGGCTCAAAATTAAGATTATATTGGACGCTGTTGATGGCGAGGTTTTAAGCGTAAAATTTCCTTGGTGGTCTTTTTTGGCTAAGTACTAATTACTAAGTACTCATTACTAAGCGCCAGCCTGTTGCGTTTAATAAGAATGGAAAAGCATCATCATCTTAAAGTAAAAATTCGCGAGATCCAGGATTTTCCTACTGCCGGAGTCCAATTTAAAGACATAACACCTCTTTTGGAAGACAAAGACGCTTTTCACGAGGCTGTTGACGGCCTTGTGGAATTTTTTAACGGCCTTAACATCGATAAGGTTGTAGGAATAGACGCGCGCGGCTTTCTTTTGGCTTCCGCCACGGCTTATCTTTTGGGTGTTGGCATGGTTATTGTCAGAAAGAAAGGCAAACTGCCATCTGAAAAAATATTGCTAGAACACGATTTGGAATACGGCCGCGGCTCTTTGGAGATGCATACGGATTCAATCAAAAAAGGCGAGAAGATTCTGATAATTGATGACGTGCTAGCTACCGGTGGGACTGCCGAAGCCGCGGCGAAACTTACTGAAGAATTAGGAGGGCGCGTTATCGGCTTGGGATTTTTGCTGGAGCTTTCGTTAGGCGGCCGCGAGAAATTGAAGCAATATGAAGTAAGATCTCTAATAAAATATTGACGGATTTTTGCGCGCTTAGCTCAGTGGAAGAGCGACCCGTTTACACCGGGTAGGTCCGGGGTTCGATCCCTCGAGCGCGCACTTTATGAGACTTTTCACGCTTCGGCGCATCAATTGCCGTTTCTGTTTCAGAAATCTCGGAGGTTCTAACGAACCCTTGCATAAATCTCTTATCTGTTTATAATCTAATTAGCGAGTTCTTTAATTCCAAAAAAGAAGGAGGTTCTTGTGAAACGTAGTATAATCCAAAAAGCCCTTGCCAATGTAGAAACAGCCTGGGAAGAAATGAAACATGCCCCTATTAAAATGACCGCCGAAGAATTCGAAAAAAGATTATTGAAAATGGCGAAAAGACACGGCCTAACATATTCTCAAGAAAAAGGAAAATGGCTGGATATGGCTAAAAAGGATATCTCCGGCCCAAATTTATCTCAAGAAGAAAAAAGCCTTTATCTTGCCGAAGTCAGCCCGCCTGAATTTAAACGGGCAGAAAGAAAATTCCATAATGCCTTCAGCAATCTCCATACTGCTATTGAATGGGCATATAAAGATCTTGATGATTTCATTAACGATACGACAAAAGATAAGCGGCTAAGAAGATTTCTGTTATGGCGTGCTATGCCGATTGCCGAGGCATATCATAAGGTTCAAAAACTAGATCTGCGGGGTAAAATCACTAAAGAACAATATTGGAAATTGCATCCAGTAGTTTCTATTCGCACAAGTTAAAGCATAAAAAATGGCTATCCGAAAGGACAGCCATTTTTATTATCAATAATTTGCCTTCAGAGAGGTTCTAACGTCGTCTATAAAAGTGCACAATAGTGGACTTTTGATGCTTTCGCGCATCAATTGCCGTTTCTGTTTCAGAAATCTCGGAGGTTCTAACATCGTTCCATTGCCCGTATAGGGAAATGGACTTTTTATTGCCGAAAAATGAATTCTTCTGAAAAAGAAACGGTTTTTTAAGAATAAGACGAAGGTTCTACGGAAAACCCCGCGCTATTGACATTTAGTATATTTTCATGTTAAAATAACGGCAGAGTTTCAAGACATTCAACCTATTCCATAAACAGGAGGTGCGACATGGACATTGGCTCAAAAGCGGGGTATCCCGCATCAGCATTGAGCAACTTCGCATCTCATCCGTTTGTGTTTGATGGTGTGGAGTGTGCTTCAATGGAGGGGCTTGTTCAGGCGTTTAAGTTTGATAAGCCTCATATTCAAGTGGAAGTCTGCAAGCTCGTCGGCATTCGCGCGAAACGCCGAGGACAGAAACGAAACAAGGCGTGGAAGCGGATTCAGAAACTTTGGTGGCGAGGAAAGGAATACGATCGTCACGGAAACGACTACCAAAAGCTTTTGGATCGAGCGTTCAACGCGCTTGCCGAGAATGATTCCTTTCAAAAAGCACTGCTCGCGACCGGTAACAGCACACTGACGCATTCAATCGGTAAGTCTAAGTGTCCAGAAACGGTGCTAACCGAGCGTGAGTTTTGTTCTCGGCTAGAAACCATACGAGCAAGACTTTCGAAGAACTAGGGGCTTCTCAATGTACTTAGAGACGCCCTGTTTTTTATTAAAACCGAGGTTCTAACGTCGTCTATTAAAGTGCACTTTATGAGACTTTTCACGCTTCGGCGCATCAATTGCCGTTTCTGTTTCAGAAATCTCGGAGAGGCTCCCGCCTCCTCGCCCGCCAGCCTTTGACTGGCAAGGCGGGGGCGAGGCTCGCTTCGCCCTACGGGCGAGCGGCTAACATTGTCTCATTACCCGTATAGAGAAATGGAAGTTTTTATTGCCGAAAAATGAATTCTTCTGAAAAAGAAACGGTTTTAAAATGGTGTGGTAGAGGTTCTAACCAAATAGCTCTACAAAAGAAAAGACCCGTGTTGCGGGTCATGACTAGTGTTATTTGTCCTTGCTTGTGCAAGAATCTTTGCCGAAATTGCGACAGATTTCCCAAACAAGTTTTCCGTTCTCGATTCGGTATTCTTGCCAAGCGTCAACATACGCCCACGGCTCTCCGAATCCTTCGAAAGTAATACGCATCGTGTCTTGATTCGGATACGTCACACGAACTTTCTGTTCCTTGTTGAGCGTACGGCCGTCTTTCGTAAAGAACGTGTTTTTTACCGTACCGCCGGTTATTACGCCGTTTTCATCTCGTTCAGCAGTCAACAACATTTCGATCGCGGCTTCATTGAAAGTATAGCAATCGGTTGTATTTTTGGGTGTACAGGGTTCCAAGCGTGGATTTCTGGCGACAGATTTTAGCTCCGGCCAGATAACCCGCAGGAGAACGCTTTCTGCTTTTCCGTCGGGACGATAAGTATATTCATACGTGCTTAATTCCATGGGGGAAGCTTGCCAGACAACTTCTCCGCTGTCCTTTCGCTTCTCGACCCAGTAGTAAATAGTTGTTCCTTTCTCGTTCTTCCACTCGATCAGATACGATTTTTCCGGAAGCGGGATAATGTTAGTCACAGCTCTTACTTCTCCATTGACAATGAGCTTGTCATAGGGACGCCGGGAATATTTTTTATCCAGAAGCCCAAAAAGGGCGCTCGCGTCTGTGGCGACAAAAAATGGGGCAAATATTGTCAAAGCAACTATAGCGAAAAATCGTTTCATCTCTGCTTCTCCTTGTCGGCATGTTTGGACATCTGTTTTTAAGATACTCGGTATCTTTGAAATAGTCAATAGGTTTTAACGTCGTCTATGAAAGCGCACCCAAGACTTAGATATTTATTATTTCGTTTCTGCGTTTGAATAAACTTCCTGCACGTCGTCGTGATCGTCTAGCGAGGAGAGGAGCGCGTCAAATTTTCTTGAATCGGATTCGGAAAGATTTACGGGATATTTTGCGATAAAATTTTGTCCCTCTTTATCAAAGGTCCACATCGCGGAGCCTTGTTCGCCGAGTTTGGCATCGTGTTCGGAAAGAAGATGTTTTATTTCGTTAGTGGTGCGGTTGGTGTTGTCGGTGACGGCGGTGATAATAATGGCCGATCCGCCGGGGCCGTAGGCTTCGTAAACAACTTCTTTTAGTTCTGCGCTTTCTTTTGCTGATGCATTTTTGATCGCGCGGTCAATGTTGTCACTCGGCATATTGGCATTTTTCGCTTCTGCTATGGCCGCAGCAAGTTTTGAATTGGTTTTCGGATCTCCGCCCAATTCGCGCGCGGCGATGGTGATAAGGCGAGAAATTTTGGAGAATAATTTGCCGCGCTTCGCGTCCGCCGCGCCCTTTTTGTATTTGATTTGCGCCCACTTAGAATGGCCGCTCATATTCGTACATCCGCTACTTTCTTGGAGTAATCCAAAATCAAGTTTTTTGCCTCGTAAACTTGCGGGGCCTGCTCAATCCGGAAAGATTGTTCCCCGGCTGTTTGGATTATAATATTGCCGTACTTTAAAACCGTGGCGGTAAAGTTCGGGATTTCAACCGTAACATCCTGAACCCTGTCCAGCATAAATTCAGAAACAGACCTGTTAAAAAGCCCTTTTTGTTCCACATCAATTATTCTTTCGGAAGTAATTATCCAAATGTCCAAATAATAATCTATCCAAAAAAGGAAAGCGATGAGCGTGACGACCATCAAATAAATCAGTGTAAAAAACCAGAGCGCGATTTGAGATATTCCTGTGGCGCTTTCAACCGCTGGAAAATACGGCGCCGCCAAGATAGGCAAAATAAGCAAAATGATGCTAAATAAAAATTTCCAGATTATTGCAATCCAGTGCCTATGCAGAACCATCAGGATTTTCTCGTTTGGGGATAGATGGATCACGACAGGGGAAGGCTAAAGAATAATGCTAGTGAGGTAATATTTAAAAAGATAATTGCTCCAAGAAAAGTCCAAATAATCCATTTGGATGAATCATGGGGCGTTGCGTATTCTTTGACATGCCATAAAATTGACAGCACCGAAAACCAATAAACCGCAAGAAAGAGGATATACAAAACCAACGCCAAAATAAAACTCATGGTTCTATAGTAGCAGGTTTTTCTGCGGTGCACTAAGCCCCAAATGTTCGTAGGCTCTAGCGGTGGCGAGGCGGCCGCGGGGGGTGCGTTCTAAAAAGCCCAATTGCATGAGATACGGCTCATATACTTCTTCAATTGTGTCCTCCTCTTCCATAATAGAAGCGGCAACCGTGCCGAGACCGACTGGTCCGCCCGCGAATTTTTGAATAATGGTATCTAAAATTTTTCTGTCCAATGATTCAAGCCCCAATTGGTCTATTTCTAAGAGTTTAAGCGCTTCTTCGGCGAGAGCCGAGGTGATGATACCTTGGCCTTTTACTTCTGAATAGTCGCGCGCGCGTTTCAAAAGACGATTGGCTATCCGCGGGGTAAATCGCGATCTTGACGCAATCAACGGGATTGCTTCCGGATCAATTTTGGTATTTAAAATTCCAGCGCTTCTTTTTATTATTCGCTCAATGTCCGCCTGATTGTAAAAATCCAATCTGAATGATCCTCCGGAAAAACGCGAGCGCAATGGTGAAGAAAGCAATGCCACGCGCGTGGTCGCCGCAACCAAAGTGAATGCCGGGAGTTCGAGTTGAATAGTGCGCGCTGACGGACCCTTGCCTATTATTATATCCAAAGACCGATTCTCCATTGCCGGATATAAAATTTCTTCTATCAGCTTGTTTAGGCGGTGCGCTTCATCTATAAACAAAATGTCGCCCGGCGAGAGATTGGTTAAAATTGAAGCCAGATCGCCAACTTTTTCTATCGCCGGCCCTGATGTGATTTTGATTTGACTACTGGTCTCTTTTGCCACAAGATGAGCGAGCGTTGTTTTGCCAAGTCCGGCAGGCCCGTAAAAAAGCAGGTGCTCCAGAGGCTCTTTTCGTTTTTTTGCGGCCTCAATTAAAATTTTCAGGTTGTTTTTGACTTTTTCCTGTCCGACGTATTCCTCAAATGATTTCGGGCGCAATGCTAAATCCAGCGACAAGTCTTCGCCTCTTTTTTTATTTGTTATGACCGGCTGGATTTCATTACTTGACATATATATTTTTATTTGATATAATAGAAACGAGCATTGAAAACATTTTCGACCGAATAGCCTCTAGGCAATTATCCCGTCGCTTCGACCCGGGATAGCGGATTTTTTTCTCAGTTTTAGGATGGCCCGGCTACTCGCTTTACGCAAGGCGTGCTAGGACACTCCTCAGAATGAATCTAAGCTCTATCTACCCATGGAAGAGCAATTGCCTAGAGACTATTCGGCCGACTTGTCAGCCTTCGGCTGACACTACTCTATTTAATTCTTCAAAGGACGTAATTCCTGCTAAAACTTTTAAAATGCCGTCTTGGTACATTGTTGCCATGCCTTGTTTTTTTGCCGCTTCCTCTACATCTGATTTCGGAGGATTTTTTATAATAAGTCTTTCCATTTCATTATCTATTAAAAACATTTCAAAAACGCCTATGCGGCCTCTAAATCCGGTCATATTGCATTTTTCGCAGCCGGATGCCCGCCAGATTTTGAATTTTTTAGTTCCCAAGCTGGCGGATGTTTTATACGCCGGAGGCAAATTTTGTATTTCTTTTAAAATAATCTTTTTTTCTTGATCGCTCGGCTCATATTCCTTTTTGCATTCTTTGCATAGAAGTCTTACCAATCTTTGCGCTATTACCGCGTTTAGAGCCGGAGAGATAATGTTTGTTTTAACTCCCAAGTCTATCAATCTTGGTATAGTGCCGGTTGCGTCGTTGGTGTGGAGAGTCGAGAAAACCAAATGTCCTGTGAGCGCGGCGTGCATTGCAATCTCTGCCGTTGCCAGATCCCTGATTTCTCCTACCAAGATGATATCCGGGTCCTGACGCAAAATGGATCTTAGGCCATTCGAAAAATCATATCCTTTTTGCGGGTCAACCTGTGTTTGCGTAATTTTGGCAAGATGATATTCAATCGGATCCTCAATGGTGATTACTTTTACTTCGGACGAGGCTATTGTTTTTAAAAAAGCATAGAGAGTTGTGGTTTTTCCTGATCCGGTGGGCCCCGTGGTTAGAATCATGCCGTTTGGTTTTTTAAGTTCTTGCCGCGCCGCGTTATAAACCGGCGGCTGCATGCCCAAATTTTCAAAAGTAACGTCTATGGTTCTTGGCAAAAGCAGTCTTAATACAACAGATTCACCGAACGGCCCCGGAAGCACGGATGTCCGCACTTCAACGTCTTCTTTGCCGGTCTTGATGGTAAATCGTCCGTCTTGCGGCTTGTCGTGTATGTTTAGTTTAAGCTCTGAAATCAATTTGATCCGCGAAAGCAAAAGCTGAAATAAAGTTGCCGGTATATAAGCAACATCCTGCAAAACTCCGTCTATTCTTAATCTTATTTTTGTTTCTTTTTCAGACGGTTCCATGTGGATGTCGGAAGCTTCTGTGCTCAGCGCGCCCGCCAAAATCAATTCCAGCGAGTCGGAGGCCTTTTTCGATTCTTTTTCTTGCGCCACAGTTGCGATAACGTCTTTAAATTTTGTAAAAGAGCCGACGTTTTTCGCGAAAGCCGACATTTTTTCCGGGGAAATATCAATTATGCCTGCTTTTATTTCTTCAAAACGCGGAATTTCTTTGTATTTCGCGAAAGCTTTTTCCAATCCGGACGGCGAGACCATAAACATTTGAAGCTCGTATTTTTTCCTTTTGAGATTTTCTAAAATTTCTTTTGCGCCGCCGCGTTCCGGGTTAGTTACGGCAACTTGCAATTTTTTTCCGACGCTTTGTACTACCGCTATTGAGTTGGCGCGCGCTTCTGATTCCGGGATAAGTTTTAACGAATCTAGGTCTATGGTAATGTGCGAAAGATCCAGATAAGAAAGGCCGTGTTTGACGGCGAGAACGCGCGCCAAATCTTCCTCCTCTTTTTTTCTTAGCTCCGCGAGGGTATTATCTTTTGGCATACTGAAATTATAGCATTTTTAAAGAGCTTTTCGGACGGCGCTGCGAATTTTAAGCTCCGCTTCCGAAAACGTCTGGAAACCGTTTACAAAAAAATAAGAAGACGCGGGCGCACCGGACATCGAGGAAGCCAGATTTTTGAGCATGGCCGGATCCCGTCCCGCGATAACCGCGCTGACCGTTTTTGTGTCGCCGGCTTCCCACAACAGGGCAAAGAGGGCGCTTTCCGGGCGAAGCGCCCGCAGTTCATTTAATATTTTTAGGATTGAATTTTCCTTGCTCTCTGTTTTTTCGAAATCAGATTTTGGCAAAAAGGTCCACAGCGTTTGAATTTCTTTCTCAAAATGACTTCTGGCGAGGGCTCTCCCGAAAAGCTTCCAAAAATTTTGGCCGAAAAGCGCTTCTTTCGCGTTTATTATTTTTTCTTCCCGCAGGCCGCCGACATTCCAATTCATCCTCTCTTCGTATTTAGTAAAAAACCAAAGCGCCTCTTTGAGCTCCGCGGGGATTTCTTCAAACAAAACGTTAAAGATTTCTTCAATTTTGCAGGATAGATTTTTGTCTTTCGCGCCCAATTTAACCACCTCTTTGTGGGAGTTGTTTTGTAACACGTTTTCAATTTCTGTTTCAGGCGTATCTATAAGCATTAAAAGATCAACTGGCAACGCCTCTTTTTCTACAAGCACTTCGCGCAAATCCGGCGCGGGGCGCGCTCCCCCCGCCCCACCAGCGCTTTTTAAGATAATCTTCATAATCTTGCCGTCTTGTTCGTACCGCAGTTCGGAGACTGGAATTTTTTCTGTATCGAATTTAATTAAAATATTTTCTTCTTTTTCAAAATTTGAAAGCGGTGTTTCAAAAAACGCCGAAACGGTTTCGCCGTCTTGGATATCGACGTTTACTCTTTTACCGAGTTTTAAGAAGGCTTGGTGGAGCAGAGCTCCTGCTAAAATTTTGGAGATATCATCCGTGATGCCAATTCTTACGGCAACGGTTTGGGATTTTTCGACAACCTCCTTAAATTTTTGCATTTGTTCGGCGCTCATGATGTTTAATTCCTAGCATGTAGGCTGAAGCATGTGCAATTGTGGATAAGTTGTTGTGGGTTGATCCCAACACCAAAATTTTGGTGTGGGGGGTTGACTTTCTCCGCAGAAGGAGTATAATTGAGGCAGGAGGGTAAAAATATGAAGAAATTGGCCGTTTTTTGGTGGATTTTTTGGTTGTTGTACTCCTTTGAAGTGACTGGGCCGATGTTGGTTGAGGCGGGCGGATGGAGGAAGTCGGAAAGTAGGAGTACTTATACCTATTGCACGAATGGCAATTGCACTACCACTACGACCGTGCAAAAAAATAAGCACCGTGACAATTACAGTAATAATCAGTACGGTTACAGTGGTGGCGGGTATTACTATGCGCCAGCGCCAAGCGGCGGCGGAAACAATATCAACATTGATATTGATCTGACACCGGTGGTTAAGGGTGTGGGGTGTGTGCTGACGCTCGGGCTTGTGTGCGAATTATCGGGCAACTCGCAGTCTACTCAATCGCCATCTCAACCATAATCATGAGTTCTTTTAAGGGGCATCCAGACGGGTGCCCCTGGTTTTTTCATTACCCCTCCCCCAAGGGGAGGGTATTGTGTTTACCCCTTCCTTGGGAAGTGGTGGGGGGGTAGGTTTTCTATCCCCTCCTTAACAAGGAGGGGCAATGGGAGGTATGTTATAGATAGTATGGAAACCTTAGAAATTTTAACTCGAAGCTCAAGTGAAACAAAAAAACTCGGTGCACTTTTGGCGCACGAAATTGTCAAACATCGAATGTTTGACAAACAGGCGTTGGTAATAAGTCTTGAGGGAGAGTTTGGGTCGGGGAAAACGACTTTTACACAAGGGTTCGCTAAAGGATTGGGAATTAAAGAAAATCCGAGGAGTCCGACGTTCGTGATAATGCGAATTTATCCGATAACCCCTAACCCCTCAACCCCTTCCCCTTTCGTAAGGGCGAAGGGGAAAAAATATAGCCCCCCTCCTTACGAAGGAGGGGGTTGGGGGAGGTTAAATTTCATCCACATTGACGCCTATCGCCTGAAATCAAAAGATTTTAAAGTTTTAAATTGGCGCGATTTTATCAAAGATAAAAATAATATAATTTTAGTTGAATGGGGAAACAAGATAAAAAACATTTTACCGAAAGGCTCTTTAAGGATAATATTTAAACATATTGAGCATTCGCACAAGCGCCTTATAAAAATATTGGCATGAAAACTCTTGTTTTATTGGACACCCACGCTTTAATTCACCGCGCGTATCATGCGCTGCCGAAGTTTACGTCAAAAAAAACAGGTGAGCCGACAGGGGCGCTTTACGGCCTTTCAACTATGCTCCTTAAAGTTATCAGGGAACTCAAACCGGATTATATTGTGGCGGCTTTTGACCGGCCTGAGCCGACTTTCCGGCACGAAAGCTACGAGGCCTACAAAGCGAAAAGGCCGGAGGCGGATGAAGATTTGGTTAAACAGCTTATTAGATCGCATGATGTTGTGGAAGCGTTTGGCATCCCGATTTTAGACGCGGCCGGATTTGAGGCGGATGATATTTTGGGGACTGTGGCGGAACAAGCGCGGAAAAATCCGCCAGCAGGCGGATTAAAGATAATCATCGTTTCCGGAGACATGGATGTATTGCAATTAGTAAACGATGACAAGATTGTCGTTTATACTTTGCGGCGGGGGATTGAGGACACCGTAATCTATGACGAAAATAAAGTTGAAGAACGATACGGATTTGGTCCTAATCTTATACCGGATTTTAAAGGATTAAAAGGCGACCCGTCGGACAACATCATTGGAGTCAAAGGCATTGGCGAAAAAACCGCGACAGAGTTGATAAAAAAATTTGGTGCGCTGGAAAATCTATATAAAAAGTTGGAAGTTGGAGGCGGGAGGTTAGAGGTTGGAAAGATTGTGAAAGAGCGCGTTATAAATTTGCTTTTGGACCACAAAAAAGACGCGTTTTTTTCGAAAGAACTTGCTACTATACGGCGAGATGCACCAATTAATTTTTTGCTTCCCACCTCTCATTTCTCACTTCACACGTCTCAATTAAAAGCTCTGTTTGAAGAGTTGGGATTTACGAGCCTTGTGGCCAGACTAAGCGCCCAATGATATAATTAGGGCGCATGAACAGCAAAAAAGCAGTTTACATTGTCGCTGGTTTAATTTTGGTTGCTGGCGCGTTTATTTATTTCATTTTTTCTCCTTTTAAATCCGCGCCGATTTCTCCCAAGCGCATAGCAATTCTTACCGCTTCCGATTTGCAGCTCCAAGGAGTGGACGGCATCAAAGCGGGCCTAAAAGAATTGGGGCACAAAGAAGGCGACGACATTCTAACAGAGATCAAAAATCCTAAGGGCGACAGAGAACTTACTAAAACTATGGCTCGAGAAATAGTTGCTGCGGCGCCGGACTTAATAGTTTCTGTGTCGACCAGCGCCTCAAGCGCCGTAAGAGACGCCAACAAAGACGCCCAAATTCCGGTGGTCGCGGTGGATGTCGGGAACTTTAAAGAATTGGGTATTGAGAATATTCAGCGCCCCGGCGGATTCATGACTGCTGTAGTGGTTGACAACGTTCCGGCCGCGCCAAAACGCATGGAAATTTTAAAAACCCTGCTCCCGAATATGAAAAAAATAGGTATTTTGGTAAACGACAAACATGTGAGTTATGACGAAATTTTGCGCGCGCATGAAGACGGCGCGCAAAAGTTGGGAATTGAAATTTTATGGTTTAAGGTTGCCAAAAAAGAGGAGATTGCGCCGGTGATGCAAAAACTTGTTGCGGCGAAGCCTGACGCTTTCATGACTACTTCTGAGGCGACCATTTCCGGAAACGCGCCGCTTATCGCCCCGGCTCTTAAGGCGGCAAAAATTCCTTCCATCGATTTCAATATCGAGCGCGGCGTCAGCTCCGGCTATCTTATGGTTTACGGAATTCCACGGTTTGAAGTCGGCAAGCAAGGGGCCAGAATAATTGATAAAGTTTTGAATGGCGCCAGTCCCGGTGAGATTCCCGTTGAATTCGCCTCCGTTCTTCGTTTGGAGATTAACGCGCAACTTGCCCGCGAGCTAGGGATTTCAATACCGGAGAATTTACTTTTGCAGGCCAATAAAATCTATCAGGAATAGTTTAAATGCAATCAAATTTTTCTGAAATTTTTTTAGGACGGAAGCTGCAGCTTTGGGTTTTGAGCGCTGTTGCTGTCGCGGCTTTGGTCGCGGCAAATGTTGTATGGCTTTTCCCGACCTTAGACGAACTTGAAACGAGCGCTTACTTACTGCATCGTTCCATTGCTTTAGATATCAAAAATCAAACGTCCGCCTTTTTAAACTACAATGAATTGGCGCTTGAAAACGCCGCTGACGTAATTAATCAAAACGGCAGCGCGGGAAAAAACACTGTTTATAGATTAATGAAAGAAAATCGGCCTTTCGATTCCCTCGCGCTTCTGGATTTGGACGGCCGCGAGCTTATTAAAAATCACAGATTTTTGCTTACTACCTCCGCCGATTTGAGAGACAGATCCGGAGATGAACTTTTTACAACGATAAACCGCGGAGAAATATACAGAAGCCCAGTGCTGGTTTCCGGCATTTCCGAGCCAATTACCATCATCGCTTTGCCCTTGCGAACAGAATCTGGATTTTCCGCGATTGTTGCCGAAATAAATTTAAAATTTTTACTTGAAGTTGTTCGCGGAATCAACGTCGGCCCGCTTGCCGGCGGAGGCGCGGCTTATGTAATTGATCGCGACGGTTATATGGTTGCCCACCCGAATTCGTCTTTGGTTTTTGGGCGCTCAAATTTGCTGGCGAGGAAAATCATTGAGGCTGCTTTATCCGGTCGCGAGGCCGATACGCGCGATAGGGCATTGGCTTATAAAAATGAAAGCGGAGAAAATATGTTGGCCGTGGCTTTGCCGCTCGAGCTCACCGGCTGGGCTATTGTTGTGGAAGAGTCAAGATCAGCTGCTCTCTCGTCTTCACGGCGGATGTTATCCGTCGCCGTCGTTTCTTTCGGGCTCGAAATTTTACTATTAGCTCTGTTGATCTGGAATTATTTTAACCTGATTAGGGCGGCTACGCTGTTTTATACGGAAAGAAATCAAAGAGAAGCGATTTTAAATAGTCTTTCTGACGGTGTTATAGAATACAATGACGAGCCGCAAATCATTTTAATGAATCCGAAAGCTGAAGAACTTTTGGGCGTTAAGTTTAAGGAAATCGGCAGCGCGGTTATCACGCCGGAGTTATTTCAGCAAAACGCCAAATTCCGCGGACTTGTTGAGATTATGTATCCCGCGCTGGCGCCTTACGCTTCCAGCACCAAAGATATTCCGGGTGCTTTTCGGGCCAAGACTATGGAAATTCACACTTCCTCTCCGGAGTTGAGGCTAATGGTTACGATGACCCATGTTATTGACCAATCTGGGAATGTCCGCGGATTTTTAAAAATTTTACATGACATTTCCCGCGAAAGGCTTCTCGGCAGGCTCAAATCGGAATTTGTTTCTATTGCCGCGCACCAATTGCGCACGCCTCTGTCTGCTATCAAATGGACGCTGAAATTGCTTTTGGAGGGAGACGCAGGAACTTTGTCTTCCGAGCAAACAGACTTTCTTTCCAAGGGATACGAAATCAACGAAAGGATGATAAAATTGGTCAACGATCTTTTGAACGCTGCCCGCATAGAAGAAGGAAGATTCGGGTATGAATTCCAAAATATTAACTTTGATGCGTTTTTGGAAAATATTACAAAAAATTATTCGGATATGGCGCGCCAAAAGTCCATGGAAGTCAGATTCGAGAATAAAAAGGGAAAAACAGTTGTTATTTACGGAGATCAGGAAAGGCTGGCTCTGGCAGTAAACAATTTATTGGAAAACGCGATTAAATATACTAAAGCCGGCGGCAAAGTGGCGGTAACGTTGGAACAAAAAGGCGATTATGCGTTAATCAGCATTTCAGATACGGGGGTTGGCATACCGGTTTCTGAACAGAAGCGCGTTTTTTCTAAATTTTTCCGAGCCTCGAACGTTATACGCATGGAGACGGAGGGGACCGGGTTGGGCTTATTTATAGTGCGCAATATTATTAAGCGCCACGGTGGGGATATTTACTTTACTTCCAAAGAAGGAGACGGGTCGAATTTTACTTTTACCATTCCGATTAAAAAGGAACTTGTACCCAGGGAAGAAGCGCCTACGCTGGAAGAGTTTTTAGAAACAATTTAATATGATACTATAGCTTATATATATGGCCGTGCCAAAGATTCTAATAATAGAAGACGAGCCCGTCCACCTTAATGTAATGAAGGCGAAGTTGGAATACGAAGGCTACGCCGTTGCTGTGGCTACCGATGGCGCAATGGGCTATCAGATGGCAAAAGACGAAAAACCGGATCTTGTGCTTTTAGATATTATTTTGCCGAAAATGGACGGTTTCGAGGTTTTGGGGCGCTTAAAAGAAGACGGCATAACAATACCTGTCATAGTTGTTTCAAACTCGGGCCAGCCGGTGGAGGTGGACAAGGCGCTCAAGATGGGCGCGCGCGATTACTTGGTTAAGGCAGAATTTAATCCTGCGGATGTTTTAGAAAAAGTGGAGAAAATTTTAGGCAGGAGCGACTCGCTGATGAGGGGGGGCTCCGTCTTGCATAGGGCTAGCCAAGCAGAGCCAGTGAGAAGCGGCCCGCCCAAGGTGGGCGAGGCTCTCGCCTCGTCTCCGCCGAGTCGGAGCGGGCGCCCCGCTGAGCGGGGCGGCAAAACAAATATTTTAATTGTGGAAGATGACAAGTTTCTGCGCGACCTCATTGTGCAAAAACTTAAGCGCGAGGGGTTTTTGACTCAAGAAGCTTTGGACGGCGAAGAAGGATTAAAATTGGTTGGCGAACACCGCCCAGATTTGATTTTGCTTGATTTAATTTTGCCGGGGCTGGACGGATTTGAAGTGTTGAGGCGTTTGAAAGCAGACAAACAATTATCACAAATACCAATAATAGTGCTTTCCAATCTTGGCCAGAAAGAAGATATGGATAGGGCTTTTGCCGGCGGCGCAGAGGATTTTATGGTGAAAGCTCACTTCACGCCCGGAGAGATTATAGACAAAATCAAATCCGTACTTAAGAAAAAATATTTTTAGACCGTGATTTATTTTTTGCGCGGCCCAAATTCATATCAGGCTCTTAGGAAAACCCGCGAATTCAAAGAGGCGTTTATCAAAAAAACTGCCGGCGCTTATTTGGTTGAAGAATACGACGGCGAATCAGCTCCGATTGCCGGCGAAGACTTTCATTCGTCTCTCGGACAAGTAAGCTTGTTTGCCAAAACGCGCTTGGTGATTTTTAAGAATATTCTTAATGACAACATTTTTAAAATTCTCAAAGAAAACGGAGATTTTTTAAAAACCTCAAAAGACATTTTTGTGTTTTGGGCAAGAGAACCTGAAAAACCGGCGCTGCAGTTTTTTAAAAAATATGCCGAAAAAATACAGGAAGTCAAAACGCTTAGCCAAAAAGAGCTGGATTCGTGGTTGCAAAAAAAGGCGCAAGTTTGGGGTTTGAAAATCAACAAAGAAGAGCGCGAGGCGATGATTGAAGAAGCTGGTGAGGGGGCTGAATGGGAGCTGGAGAATGAGTTGGAGAAGGGTGTATTGGGCGGAGAAGTCGCGCTCGGGAAAAAACCGCCCGGCTCCTCGAAACCTGGTTTTGAGACTGCCAAAAAACCAGGTTTCTTCCCGCCGGGCGGTTTTAAAGAGAGCGCGGCTTCTCCTTTCATCTTTGTTGAAAAAATTTTCTCCGATTCGTTGGGCCTGGCATTATTAGCTCTCAAAGAAGCCGAAATCTCCGGCCAAGATTTACAGCGGCTTATTTACCCTTTGCTATGGAAAGCAAAACAAAAGAAAATGCCCGATGCTTACTGGCAGGGCATTTTAGCGGAGTCGGCAATGCGCCGGAACCCAAAAAACATTTACGAGATTCTAGAACGCTTTATTTTGGCGATAAAATAAAAAGGGGCAACTAAACCTTAGTCACCCATTTTTTATTTTATACCCAGTCGATTTATTTTCTCCTTTTCAAGTTTCTGGTTTGGGTATGACATCAACCACGCCCCTGTAACCGCCGCGGTATAAGCGATCGATAGATTTATCAGCCTCTTTTCGGCTTTTACAGCCCCACATAAAACCGTCGCCCCCAATAATATTTCCGTCGCTGTCTTTGAACTTAACTACCCAAAACGGCATATCTTTACCCACTTTTTGCGTCATTTGTTTGTCCTCCTTACAAATTTTCTAATTCCATTCTACTCTAAAATTAAAAGAATGTCAACCATAATCATACAAAATACACCAAATAAGCGGCTTATTGACTTATTTTAAGCTATTTGCTAAGATAGAAGTTGTAAGGAAATTACGACAAAATTATGGAATTAGATGAAATATTAGCCAACTTAGGCTTAGATAAACGAGAAGCCGCTTTATACTTAGCCACCCTAGAGCTCGGGGAGGCTTCGGCTAAAGACATAGCTAAAAAAGCCAATATCCAGCGCACTTATTTTTATGATATTTCGGATAAACTCATAAAATCCGGCTTTTTAAAACAAGTTGCG
Organism: Candidatus Giovannonibacteria bacterium RIFCSPHIGHO2_02_FULL_45_13; assembly: GCA_001778635.1. Taxonomy (GTDB): domain Bacteria; phylum Patescibacteriota; class Minisyncoccia; order UBA11713; family 2-01-FULL-45-33; genus GWA1-44-25. The sequence continues at coordinate 18,286 of MFHO01000031.1, forward strand.
AAAGGCAAAAAGAGATTATTTTCTGCGCTAGAGCCGGAGAGGTTGTTGGAGCTGGAAGAAAAAAGATTTAAGCAGTTAAAAAACGCGCTCCCGCAATTCAAGGCGCTGTTTAATGCCAAGGCGCAAAAACCAAAAATATTTTACTACGAGGGAATCGTTGGGATAAGACAAGTCATAGAAGATTCTTTAAGATTCGGAAAAGAAATTTTAAATTTTACTACGCCTCGCGTTGTTACAATAGACCAACAAAAACTACTCAAAGAATATGTTAAGAAAAGGGTGGCGCTGGGCGTTAAAGCCAGAGTGATAGGCGAACTCTCGCCAGAGGTCTTGAATTTAAAAGCTAGAGATAAAACAGAATTGCGAGAAACAAGAATATTACCTAAAGACATTTTCGATTCGGAATCAGAAATAGGAATTTACGGAAACAGAATTTATATAATTGATTTTAAAGATGAGTTCGGATTTATCGTGGAAGACAGCAATATAGCCCATGTTCTCAAAAAACTTTTTGAGATTGTTTGGAATAGCGGAAAAATTATTGAGAAGATTTAGATAAAAGCTTAGCCAGCCGCGATTTCATTCTGGCGGCTTTGTTTTTTTTGATGAGGCCCTTTTTGGCTGACTTGTCTATGATTTTGTAGGCGGCCGAAAGAGCGTCCGGCGATTTTTCCACTCCAGCTTTCTTCACTGCCGCTTTTAATTTGTCCTTCCAAGCCCGATTTTTGACTCTCCTGCTTTCTGATTGCCTTAAGGCCTTTTTAGCTGATGAAGTTATTGGCATATTATAAGTTTAAAGTGTAAAAATAAAAATGTCAAGATTAGATAGTTTTAATCAAATCCCGGAGTTCGGCGGCTTTTTCAAAGTCGAGAATTTTGGCGGCTTCCAGCATTTCTTCTTCCAATTCCTGTTGTAATTTTTCTTTGGACATCTTTTTTGACATTTCGGTCAAGTCAAAAGACGTCCGACGTCCGCTTGGACGTCGGACGTCTAAGTCGAAAATGTTTTCGCCGATTTCGCGCTTGATTGGTTGCGGCGTCAGGTCGTGTTTTTTATTAAATTCTTCTTGGATTTTTCTTCTGCGCCCCGTTTCTTCTAGTGCGTTTTTCATTGAGTTGGTTGTGGTATCCGCGTACATCAAAACAGTTCCGTGTGTGTGTCTAGCCGCGCGGCCGATTGTTTGAATTAAGGTTTGAGTGTTTCTTAAAAATCCTTCTTTATCGGCGTCTAAAATTATGACCAAAGAAACCTCCGGCAAATCAATACCCTCGCGCAGAAGATTTATTCCAACAATCACGTCATAAGAGCCTTTTCGCAAATCTCTCAAAATTTTATGCCGCTCCAGCGTTTTAATATCTGAATGAAGGTATTCGGCTTTGATGCCGGCCTCTTTCAAATAATCAGCCAGATCCTCGGCCATGCGCTTGGTAAGAGTCGTTACTATCACTCTTTGTTTTTTTGCTACACGTTTTTTAATTTCGGCGATTATGTCTTGAATTTGCCCATCTGTGCCGCGGATTTCTAAACGCGGGTCCAAGAGCCCGGTCGGGCGGATAATTTGTTCAACAACGCGGCTTGATTTTAGTTCATACTCTGCCGGCGTCGCTGAAACATAAACCACCTGTCCAATTTTTTTATTAAATTCATCAAATTTCAATGGGCGATTATCTATGGCGGATGGTAAGCGAAAGCCGTAGTCAACCAGCACTTGTTTTCTCGCGCGGTCGCCGTTATACATCCCGCGGATTTGCGGGATGGTCATGTGCGACTCGTCAACGAAAGTTACGAAATCATCTGGCAAGTAATCCAGAAGCGTTGCCGGAGGTTCACCTGCTTTTCTGAAAGAAAGCTGGCGCGAATAATTTTCAATCCCGTGGGTATAACCTGTTTCGCGCAGCATCTTTAGGTCAAAATTTGTGCGCTGGGCGAGTCGTTGCGCTTCAAGCAATTTTCCTTCTTTTTTAAGTTCGCTGACTCGCTCTTTTAGTTCCAATTCTATATTAGATAACGCCAGTTCCAGTTTTTCATGCGGTGTCACAAAGTGTTTTGCCGGGAAGATTTTGAAAGCGGCCGCGCTTCGCTCCTCAACACTCGGTGTTGAATCCCCAAAAACACCGAGTGTTTTCCCGCGAAGCGCGGCTTCATTAATTTTTTTTATCACATTCCCATCCCACTCAATTTGGATTACCGATTCTCCTGCGGGAGAAACTATTTCTACAGTTTCGCCTTTCACCGAAAACGTTCCCTGCTTTTTGTCATAGTCGCTTCTTTCATATTGAAGCGCGACTAGCTTTTTTAAAAAAGCATTTTGCGAGATTTGCGTACACTTTTTTATCTCAAGCGCTGCCCTTTCATATTCAACTGGATCGCCGATGCCGTAGATGCAGGAAACCGAAGCTACTATTATAAAATCGCGCCTCGTTAAAGTCGTCGCTGTTGCTGCGTGGCGCATGGCATCAATGAAATCGTTGATTTTGGCATCCTTTTCTATATAGGTGTCAGTTTGTGGGATATATGCTTCCGGTTGGTAATAATCATAATAAGAAACAAAATAGTGTACTGCGTTCTCTGGGAAAAAAGTTTTAAATTCCTGATAAAGCTGGGCGGCTAAGGTTTTGTTGTGTGAAATTACCAAAGCAGGTCGGCCTAAATTCGCTATGACGTTCGCCATCGTAAAAGTTTTTCCGGAGCCGGTTACACCCAAAAGCGTCTGGTGTCGGCTGTTGGATTTTAGAAGTTGGGTCAGTGTCAGAATCGCCTTTGGTTGGTCCCCCGCTGGCTTATAGGGCTCGTGAAGTTTAAATATTGACATTTTGTGGTATCATTATACTAATGATTGGACACATAGAAGGCAAGGTGATGTTTAAAGGAGAGCGGTATGTGATTTTGGATGTCGGCGGAGTTGGATATAAAATTTTTGCAGCGCCGACAGTTATGAAAGAGCTTGCGGCAGGAAGCAGCGCGAAACTTTGTACGCATCTGCATGTCAAAGAGGACTCGCTGGAGCTTTACGGGTTTTTGTATCAGGAGGAGTTGGATTTTTTTGAACTTTTAATTTCTATCTCCGGTATCGGCCCAAGGTCGGCTCTTGGGGTTCTATCCGTTGCTCCTGTAGATACTATAAAAAAGGCGATCTCGTCCGGCGACACGTCTTATTTAACTAAAGTTTCCGGCATTGGCAGAAAAACTGCGGAAAAAATTGTTTTGGAGCTCAAAGACAAATTGGGTTTTGGTAAAATTTCTTACGCCTCGGACGAAATGAAAGAAGACACGGATATTTTGGACGCGCTTTTGGCTCTTGGTTATTCGCATCGCGACGCGCGCGAGATGATTCAGAAAATTCCAACAAACATAAAAGGCAGAGAAGCTCGTTTAAAAGAAGCGTTAAAAATCAAATAATGGCTTGGTGGGAAGAGACAACAGAATATTTATATGAGTCCGGCTTGGATGATCCGCAAAGCCGCGCGCCTCAAACTTTTTTTCAGCGTCTAAACAATGTGTTTTTTCAGGAAGCCGTTGACGTGCTCTACTTTTTTTTAGGGATTTTTACTTACGTCTACCTTTTCGCGATAGCTTTTTTATATTTGAGCGGAGTTTCCAGCTTTGATACTATTTCCACTAAACTCATTCGCGCTTTGGCAGAACCGTATTTGGGTTCCGTTGGCATATACACAATTTTAAAAGAGTCGCGGAAAAGAAGATACGGCATTATCTCGCGCCACCGGGGAGAGTTTTTCGTGATCGGCTGGCTCGTGCTATTGGTGTTATCAACAGTTTTGGCTTTGCTTTTTAAATTTTACACATTTACAAAAACTTTGGAGCTTATCATTATGCTTTCGCTTTCCGTCGGCATTATTTACATGGGAGGCGCAGTTCATAAGCCCTAGCAATGGAAAATTTTCTTCGCTTTTTTAAAAAAATAATACCGCCGCCGATTTTTGCGGCGTTGCAGCCGCTTTATCATTGGGTGCTGGCTTGGGCGGCGGCGGCATTTTACTGGTTTCCTTCAAGAAAATTAAAAGTTATAGGAGTTACCGGAACGAACGGAAAATCTACGATTGTGCATCTCATTACCGCTATTTTAGAGGAAGCCGGTGAACGCGCCGCTTCTGTTTCTTCAATTCGCTTCAGAATCGGCGCGGAAGAGCGGCGCAACGATTTAAAGATGACGATGCCCGGCCGTTTTAAACTCCAGAGATTTTTGCGGCGCGCGGTTAATGCCGGATGTAAATACGCTGTAATAGAAGTTACATCAGAAGGGATCCAACAGTATCGGCATTTGGGTATTAATTTTTTTATGGCGGTTTTAACCAATGTGACGCCGGAGCACATTGAATCACACGGCTCGTTTGAAAAATACCGCGCGGCCAAAGCCGAGCTTTTCCGCAAAGCCACGGTACATATTTTAAACGGAGAGGATCCAAGCGTGGAATATTTTTTGAAGATTCCCGCCCCTTCGGGGCGAGGCTCGCCCAAGGGGGCGGCCCGCAGAATCGTTTACACAAAAAAAGATTTGCCGCCGGACATTCATCTAAGACTTTTGGGTGAATTTAATTTGGAAAATGCGGTTGCCGCGTATCACGCGGCAAAAATTTTAGGAATTGAGCGCGAGGCAATAAAACGGGCGCTGGAAAAAGTAGAGTGCGTGCCGGGGAGGCTGGAGTTTATTCAGAGAGAGCTATTTTCTGTCGTGGTTGATTACGCGCACACGCCGGATGCGCTGCGCAAAGTTTATGAAACTTTGCGTCCGCCCTCCTCGAAGTCGCCAGCCGGGAAGAAGTCCGACTTCTTTGGGGATTTGAAGTCGGACTTCAAAGAGGCTGGCGATTTCTTCCCGGGCGGACGATTAGTTTGCGTCCTCGGCGCCGCTGGCGGAGGGCGCGACGAGTGGAAGCGGCCGGAGATGGGAAAGATTGCGTCAAGATTTTGCGATGAGATAATTTTAACCAATGAGGACCCGTATGACGAAAATCCAGCCGCCATATTGAATGATATTGAAGCGGGGTTTTCGAAAATCACAAATTACAAATCACAAATTCCAAATTCCAAAAAAATTCTTGACAGGCGCGAAGCCATCCGCTCTGCTTTAAAATCCGCCCAATCCGGTGACATTGTTATCATCACCGGTAAGGGCTCCGAGCCGTGGATTATGGGGCCAAACGGAACACAAATTCCATGGGATGACCGCGAAGTTGTTAGAGAGGAATTAAAAAAGATAGATCACTAAAATAATAAAACGACCGCTCCATAATTTTAGTGAATTTTAGTGAAAATAAAAACCGCTAATTTTTGCCGACAAAAAAAAGCCGGGGCTACAAATTCGCCTCGGCTGATTTTATAACTTGCAAGAAACGTTTTCCGAATTCTGCGCATGAAAACGCGCCGGAAGCTTCGGAACCCCCAAACAATATTTCAATGCGTCCTTCGACGGCTTTAAGCAGTGCTTTGCTTAGATTGTGCGATCTGCAATGTTTTAGAATCCCGCTGTAGGAAGAAAAGTTCTTTTTGTTAACTTTTCTAAACATCCGCCTTTTTGTTTTTGTTCTTAAAACACGATGATGGGGGAAACACACATAACCAAGATAATCGATTCCGGTTGCGTAGGGTTC
>MFHO01000032.1:0-13298 GCA_001778635.1 Candidatus Giovannonibacteria bacterium RIFCSPHIGHO2_02_FULL_45_13
GTGAGCAAGTCTGATTTTCAATCACCTACGATTAAGGCTTTTACTTTGATAACACTGCTGTTTGCTGTTTTGTGGATATCTTTGTACCAAAATAGCGGCAATATTGCAATAAAAAAAGAAAGTTGTAGTAGGTTTGTTGCACAAATTGTACAAGAGAAAATAACTTTTTATGATTACGAATCACCATTCATTAGCAAAGAATATCTTGTTTTGTGGGATGGAAGCGTCTTGTCAGTACCGATTGGGCAAGGGGAAATGGATTTTGGTTGTGAGCCTATTGCTCGTCCATTAACATTGCTTCCTTAGTGTTAGCTCGCTAATTCCATGCAGATTTGTCGCGTGGGATGCTCAAGGCGGCCAAATAAGCCGCCTTTGTTTTTGTGTTAAAATAAATCCATTATGCAGATTTCAGAAGAATTCATTAAACAGCCGTTTTGGGCGTTGTCTGTTGAAGAAACTTTTAAAATTCTTCAAACATCCCAAGAAGGGCTTTCGGATGAAGAAGCCGAAAAACGTCTTAAAATTTTCGGCCAGAATAAAATTGAAGAAAAAAAACGGCTTGCCAGGCTCAAAATTATCCTGAACCAATTTAAAAGCCCGCTCATTTTTGTGCTAATTATTGCTGGCGCCCTGACTATATTTCTTAAAGAATGGGTGAACGCAGGAGTCATATTCGCAACCGTGCTTGTGAACGCCGCTTTGGGATTTTGGCAGGAAAACAAAGCGGAAGTTGTGCTTGCTCTTTTAAAAAGCTATGTTAAAACGCGTTCTCGCATCAAAAGAAACGGCCGTGAAAGAGAAATAGACGCCGAAGAACTCGTGCCTGGAGACATAATCCGTATAACGCAGGGCGACAGAATTCCGGCGGACGCTCGGCTGATATTTACAAATAATTTCGAAGTTGACGAATCTGTTCTTACCGGAGAATCGCTTCCGCAAGAAAAAAACGCGGCAACTTTGACGTTTGAAATGGCGCTACCGGATAGAAAATCCATGGTTTTCTTGGGAACCTTGGCGGCTGGTGGTTTTGCTGACGCAGTTGTCGTCGCAACCGGCAAAGAAACCGAATTCGGGAAAATAGCCGCACTCACCGAAGAGGGAACGGAACTTACGCCTCTACAGAGGGCAATTCTAAATTTTAGCAAAAAAGCTGGCGGGATTATTCTTGCTCTAACTCTTACTCTGTTCCTGACGGGAATTTATTTGGGGGAAAATCTCTACGAGATGTTCCTAATTGCCGTGGCGGTTGCTGTCTCCGCGATACCTGAAGGTTTGCCCGTCGCTCTTACTGTCATATTGGCGGTGGGGGTAGAAAGACTTGCCGGAAAAAACGGGATAGTGCGCAAACTCCTTGCCGCGGAAACTTTGGGATCCGCCACTTTGGTTCTAACCGACAAAACAGGAACTCTTACTGAGGCGAAGATGATGCTTACTGCGGTTGAGTCTTTTCAAAACACCGGGAACGAAGCAATCAAAGAAATTTTGGCGCTTTCTCTGGCAAATACAGACGTAATTTTGGAAAATCCAGCAGAAGATTCTGTAAATTGGCGACTGGCCGGCAAGGCTTTGGATATTGCTTTGGCAATGGGCGCCGCAAAATTTGGAGTTTTTCTGCCGGAAATCTTAAAAGATTTCAGAGTGCTGGATCGCCTGCCTTTTAATTCCGAAAGCAAATTTTCCGCATCCATTTTCCAAAAAAAGTCAGAAACATTTCTGGCGCTTGTCGGGGCGCCGGAAATTCTGCTTAAATATTCCTCCGTTTCAGCAGAAGATAAAAAGAAGATTGAAGAAGCGGTAAACAAGCGCGCTTTCTCCGGCGAAAGAGTGCTTGGCGTAGCGTCTAAAAAATTGGAGGAGAATCATGAAAAAATTCTCCATCAAAAGCATTTTAATTATTTAGAGTTTAAGGGCTTGATTTTTTTTCGCGATCCGTTGCGGCCCGGTGTCAAAGATGCCATCGCAAAAATACAAAGAGCGGGTGTCAAGACAATCATAGTAACTGGCGACCACCGCGGCACAGCGGATGCGGTTGCGCGAGAGCTCGGGATGATAGACGGCAAAGGAGCTGTGCTTACCGGAGAAGATTTGGCACATCTTTCAAAAGAAGAACTTAAAAACCGCGCCGGTTCAATATCGGTTTTCGCGCGCGTAACGCCGGAGCAAAAATTAATGCTTACTAAACTTTACCAGGAACAAGGAGAAGTTGTTGCTGTAACCGGGGACGGAGTAAACGACGCTCCTGCGCTTCAGGCGGCGGACATAGGAATTGCAATTGGATCAGGAACTGATGTGGCAAAAGGCGCAGCGGATTTGGTTATGTTGGATGATAATTTTGAGACTATTGTTTCTGCCATTGAAGAAGGGCGAAAAATTTTGGGGAATATCCGCAAGGTAATAGTTTATTTGCTCTCCAGCTCGCTGGACGAACTGATGCTTATAGGCGGGGCGCTTCTGGCCGGGCTTGCTCTTCCCATAAACGCGCTACAGATTCTTTTCGTCAATTTTTTCTCGGATAGCTTCCCGGCCATCGCGCTGGCTTTTGAAAAAGAAACCGACGGATTCCATAAAAAACCGGAGAGCGCGCAAAAAAGCGTGTTTGACAAAGAAATAAAATTTTTGGTGCTGGTCATAGGCATTGCGACATCATTTTTGCTTTTTGTTTTGTATTTTTTTCTCTTGAAATTGAATTTTGCGGAAGAACTTGTCCGTACTTTTATTTTCGCTTCTTTTTCTACATACACCCTGCTTCTGGCTTTTTCAATAAGAAGCTTGGAGCGAGGCATCTTAAGCTACAACCCATTTTCCAATTACTATTTGGTTGTCGGGGTAATAATCGGCTTTAGCCTTACAGCTATAGTAATTTACGTTCCTTTCTTGCAGAAAATATTCAGCACGTCTTCGCTCCCGCCACTATGGCTCTTGGGCGTCTTTGGTATCGGATTTATAAATATTTTGGCTGTTGAAGCCGGAAAATGGCTTTTTAGAAAAAAAATATTGTGACGAGAAACCGTCATCATAATTTAATAAGAGATTTGGCAGTTGTTGCCTTAAGCGTTGTCGTTGCGATTTTGCTCTATCAAACCGGCGCTATTAAAAATTTATTGGAATCGGCTGAACGTGCAAAATTTTTTGGGAGTTTCATCGCTGGCATGTTTTTTGTTTCTGTTTTTACCGCTGCGCCTGCAGTAGTTGCACTCGTTGAGCTTATGAAAATCAACCCCGTTGTTTTGGTGGCGTTTTTTGGAGGGCTCGGTGCGCTTTCCGGCGACTTTTTGATTTTTAGATTTGTGAAAGATCACCTTGCTGACGATTTGCTGGAATTATTCCAAAAACCGGAACGCAGAAAAATATTTTCTATTTTTCAGTGGCCGGCATTGCGCTGGATCATCCCGATCGTTGGCGCGCTCATCATAGCTTCCCCCTTGCCGGACGAGTTGGGGCTAGTTATGCTTGGACTTTCCAAAACAGACACAAAAATTTTCATCCCGCTTTCTTTTACTCTTAATTTTCTAGGGATACTTGCAATAGGGCTTATTGCCAAAGTATAGTAGTTGTATGACCACAAAACTTATTTTTTCTCTCGTAGCGCTGCTTTTGGCTTGGCCTGTTTTTGCCGAAACAATACCGCAAGAAGTTCATATTTATCCTGACGGCAGCATACGCCTTGTAAATGCGGAGCTTTTCAGGGAGCATGCTGTAAATCTGTTTACCGTTAAGGCATGGGGCTATAAATGGCTGGTTCCAATTGACCCAAACAAAACCATCCGTCTCGAATCTGCTTACGGAACGGAAATTCAATTAACCGAGCTAGAAGAAGGGCATCTTTTAGAAATTAAAGGGAGGCAGGAATCCGTTAATGTGCTTGATCATCAAATAATACCGGCGCTGATCCGCGATTTTTCGATCAAGACTGGTGAGCCACCCTTGCCCTCCGTAGCTCCTAGCGAAGGAGGGGCCACTCCTGCTACGCTAAAAGCTACGCAGGACACAGCGCAATCAGTAACAACTCAAAAGGGCGCACTAACAATGACGCTCAAGCGCGGCTATTGGGGAGGGCAGATAAAAATTCTCCAGGAATTTTTAAAAAAACAAGGTTATTTTCCAAAAAGCGAGCCCACAAGCAGTTACTTTGGGCCGGCTACAAAAAAGGCTCTAATGGAATTTCAAAAAGCAAACGCGCTGGAAGCCGTCGGAACCTTGGGCCCCAAAACCCGCGCGCTCATAAATTCACTGCTCAATAACTAAATCCAGCGCTTGTATCGGAAAAGAGCTAGAAAAATCGCCAGCATAACACCCATTGAAGCCATAACAATCCAAAAATCATAAAGTCCGTCTCTTAACGGCATAAAGCGCTGGTTCATCCCCCAAATGGAGGCGATGAGATTGAGCGGCATAATCACGGCGGAAAAAACCGTAAGTACGGTAATAATTCCGGAGATTTTATTGGAAAGCAGCGACTCGTGCGTCGCATTAAGCGCCTCTATCGTTTCTTTATGATTTTCAATAAGGTGCTGGATTTTTCCTTCGGCCGTCAAAATATCGGCAAAATACGGCTCCATTTCATCGCCGTAGAATTTTTTAGCGATTTCGGGCAATTGTTTCAAAACCTGCTCGCTCGGAAGCAAAATCCTTCTAAAATCTAAAATGTCGCGCCTAGCGTGCGATATGTCTTCAACTATGTTGGGCCCTTGTTTTGCAAAAATAATATCTTCAATCCTCCTGACTTCTCCTTCTATAAAATCAAGATCATGAATCAGCGACCCCAAAAGCCAGTCTATTGTGCTGTAAACCAACGGACCAGTGTGGTGGTTTAAAAATTTGGTTCGCAACTCTTCATCCGAAGCTAGTTTTTCAAAAAGCTCATCTAACCTTTCGTAAGTCTGATAAGTAATGGTGAGCAGCGTGTTTTTTGTAATCAAAAAATCAACCTCGGCGGCTATGTTGGCCACGCGTTCCCGAAAAATCACAGGAAAATGCAGTATCAAAAAAAGATGATCGCCGTAATCTTCTATCGCAGGGTGAAGCGTCGGCTGAAGAATGGACTCGGCCACTAGTGGATGAAAATTAAAAGACTTTTTTATAAAATCAACATCCGCGCGGCTCGGCTTATTGATGTGCGCCCATTTTACGTGTTCGGTCGTTAAAATTTCTTTTCTCATTATTTTCCATTATAAACCTATATTTCTTTTTCGCCCAATCCTGTGCATAATCCACACCTACCCGTGCGGCGCGTTTTATTCTAAATCCTCCCGCCCTTGGCGAGGCTCGTCCTGATGGGGCGGCAATCCATAAACCAGCCGCGCGGCTGGCTGGTTTTTCATTGAAATGCTTGTCTATTTTGAGAAATTTAGTGAGCTTGCCTGGCCCGTTAAGCCTTCCCATAATAATATTTTTTCTGACACGAATATTCGCCTGCTGGCGAATTTCTCTGCTCGTCCCGCCATGGCGGGACTGCGCAAGGTCAGCAAAAACATTATTCTGGGAAGGCGTATCAGCAGCAGCTCTGATTAATACCGCCGCCGGATAATCTTTGGGCCCGGTCACAATGTTCAGCATCCAGTGCGTGCCGTAAGTAAAATAAACATACCACCTGCCGGCCTCTCCGAACATCGGTGCATTTCTTTTGGTTCGGCCTCTATGCGCATGCGAGGCTTTATCTCGCGGCCCAACATAAGCCTCTGTTTCGGTGATCATAAAACACTTAGACGTCCGACGTCTAAGTGAGGTTCTGTGGCATAAAAACTTTCCCACAAGCTCCCGCGCCACTTCCACCGCCGGCCTCTCAAAAAAATTTTTAGTCAAGACTTTTCGCACACACAAATTGTATTAAAATTTATCCAAAATAAAAAGGGCTATACTAGCCCCTTATTTTTTCTGCATAGCGCTTTTTAAAAATCTCTTCAAGCTCATCGCGCATTATCTTAAGACACTTCTTCCACTCAAATATACTCACAATGGCTTTGAAAATTTTTGGGTTTAAATCCAGTTTATTTAAAACCCTATACCCATTAAACGGCAAATGCATGTCATATCTGTCCCGCCAACCAAAACGCATTTTACCATCGGCGTTTTCTGATAAAACTTCAAAAAAATACGGTTTGGTGTCCTCTGTAACAACCAAAATTTTCTTGTTTTCGGTTTCAATCAATATTGCTTCTTGTTTGACTGTCCATATTCTTGTTCCCCTGCATTGGTCCTCTTCGCTATCTTTATACGCATATTCTATCAAAACAGCTTTCAATTGAATCCCCCCGAATCTAAAAACAAAAATAGCAAAGGATGCTTAGAAAGTCAAATTCACGTTATCTGTTCTTTAAAATTTTTAGCACTATGATATATCATAGAGTTTTTATGAAGCGGTTATTTCAAGTTAGGACAGCCCGATTTGTCTTTTGGTTCGTATCCAAGTTGTAATCGTGCATCGGAAATATCGAAAGGGTTGCATGGGTTGCCGGAAATAGCAAAGAAAACAGAATACTTTGGCAAACTGTTTGCCGCGGCACTTTTTTCTATAAATTGACAACAATCTCTATGGCTCAACCAAAATGGATACTCGCCAAAGTTGTTATCGTCGGTTACATTTCCAAATCTCACCGCGACAACATCCAATCCCTTCTCACTGTATGCTTTTCCAAGCCTTTCAAGATAAACCTTTGAAGCTCCGTAGATACCGAGCGGAAAGCAGTCATCCCTCGTCGTTATTTTCTTCGTATGTAAAATCTTATGATCTTCAACGATGCCGGGGTATCTATAATTGATATGACCAAAAGACACATGAACGGAACTAGCAAGAATGAACCGTTTTACTTTCCGCTCCAGCGAAAGCGCGTACACTATTTCTCCCATTACTTTATTTTCTGCTACTGGCATATTTAACGCGGTTCCAGCCTCTCTTGCATTCCATGCGAGATGGATGACAATTTCAACGCCTTTTAGCAAGTCACGAAGTCGTTCCTGTTTATTCACAATATCAAGAGTAGTAACATTGTCTGATGGAATCTTATCAACGCCGACAACGTTGTGTTTTTCTGATAAACATCTCATCAAAACCCTTCCAATTGTTCCGGATGCGCCGGTTATAAAAATTTTCATAATCAAACTAAAATTGCGATGAGAGAGCGCTCGTGCCCGTAATTTTCTGGGTCTTTAAGATTCATTTTTTCGGAAAATCCCGCAATATGTTTTTTGAGATTGCCGCTCCAGTTCCTAAACATTTTTAGAAATTCGGCATTTTTAACGTAGTGTTCGAAGCCGTCAGTAAAAACAAAAATGCGATCACTGTTTGCTAAATCGAGCGCGCCTTTTTCTAAGTACCCCGCCATTTTTTCCTGGCCATTAATAACCGCGTATGGCAAACAAAGACCCGAAGACATAAATTTTACATTCATTTCTTTATCAAAATGCGCCACAAATGAGTCGCAAATTGACGCCCAATATGCTTTGTCTTTTTTGATAATCACGAATGAGCCAGTAGCGGCGTAAAAACCAGTTGCGTTTCCTGAAATATCGCTTTTGCCAATTTGCTCATTGTAATTTTTTACTTCGCCATTTGCCTCTTTGAAAACCTCAACAATTTGCTCCGCGTCAAATTCGCTATATTTATCACGAGCACTCTTTACGACCGCCTCACAAAATATTTTCGCAACCTCTCCAGCCGGAGAAGGAACAGGATATTTTGCGTCATCCTCAACTATTTTCTTGAAATTCAAAGTAACTCCGTCAGAGACAACAAAAACAGGGGGCGAATTTGACGCGACAAGATAATCTTCCTGCGGATGTTGGTATGTTTCAGGCAGATGTTCGGTCAGGTTTCTTTTTTCTGCAAATGCTTTTATCGCTTCTTTTGTTGGTTGCTCGATGATTGAGAGATATTGCATGTATTACATTTTATTTTATAAATTGGAAACCTTGTCATATTAAATGTTCCATATTATTATACCACCATGGAGCGAGAACCAACAGAGCAGGAAGAGAAAGAAGCGCTAGAGTGGCTCTTGAAAGAAAAAGAGGGCAAGGGCATCAAAATCTTAGACCCGAAGACGGAGCGGAAAGGGCGCGAAAAAGCCAAAAAAGAATTTAAGAAACGATTGGGCGAATTCGGTCAAAAAGAGCTTTTTAAAAAAGATGCTTAGCGAGCTCTTTGTGCGAAGCGACTTTCGTATAGTGATCAGCTTCCGGAAAAACATTTAAGCGATCAAACAAAAACTTATTAGGAACGTCCGTAAGGACGTTCAAAATTTTTGTCTCATCGTCAATATAATGAGTGACTCTAAGCTCTTTTGCTTTAGCGTTTTTCTCCTCCGGCTCCGCGACAAAAAATGCGTTTGATTCATTAAAATATTCCGGCCAAAGCCCGCGCGCGCAAAGAAGCTTTATCGCGATAGGCGGATCGGAGCGGCGCGAAACCAAAAAATAAGGCGTCTTTTCTGATTTTATTTGCCGGAGCAAATTCACAATGCCCGGCATTAATTTCGCCCCCAAAGACATTTTGAGATCGTGATACAAGGCCGTCTGCAAAGCCCTTAAATCTTCGGGTTTTAAAATATTTTTTATGATTTCAAACGGCGCATCCGCCAACTTAATGCTGTAACCCATTTTGTTGGCGATCTCAACCTTAAGCGGGCAATTATCAACAATAACACCATCCATATCAAACCCTATGACTTTGCGGCTTGCCATATTAGTCAAACCAAAAAACGCCAGAGCATGTTACTCAGCAATGCATTGATTAAGCGCGCGGATTTGGGAGTTGTAGGTGTTAATCAGCAATTTTGTCGCTTCAACTAAGGTGTTAATTTGGTTAGCGAGAGCATTGTGCTCGCCGACACGCTGGTTATACTCGGCGATCTCTTTTCTGTTTTTTGGTTGTGAATTCTCCAATTCGGCGCGCAACTGGTTTGCCATAGCAGTCAACTCGCCGACTTTTTTCTCCGAAGATTCTATGCCGATCTTTAAATTCGGATCCGGCTGCGGACAAGCGGACAGTGGTTTGGCGAAGTGCTGCACAGCTAACCACGCATCGCGGCCTTCAAACATTCCCCTCCCAACCGCCACGCCGATTTCCAACCAACTTTGCCCCAAAATATTCGCGCGGTGCCCTGGAGAATTCATCCACGCATCAACCAAGGCCTTATCATTTTCAAATCCGCCGAGAGCCAAATTTTCTCCGACGGAAATAAATTCGTAATTTTCTTCAGCGACCAAATCACCGACACCCTTGCCGCCCGGCGATTCGTGCGCAAAATACTGATTTTGAAACATGTCTTTCGCCTTGGCTAAAGCGGCCGCGCTCAATTTAGAGTTTGCGGTAAGCAATGGTAAACCGGCTTTTTTTCTTTCAGCGTTTGTCCAAGCCAAAATACCGTCCGGAGTCAGATTTGCTTTCGGAGTCGCTTTCTTTTCCACCCGCAACGGCGGCGGTGCTACAATTTCCCTTTTTACAATCTCTGCAACTTTTTCACTAACTTTTTCAAATTGCAAGACGGACGGTTCAGAAATATCCGTGAGTTTAGATCCCAAAAAAGAATCCTTAAAAAACCAAAAGACGCCCCCCAAAATTATGATGAAGAGCAAAAATGCCAGCCGTTTATTCATGCGGTTACTCTTCCACAACCACAACTCCGGTCATGCCGGTATTTAAGTGGTCGTGATATTTCCAAGAGCCAACTTTTTCAAATACGAAAGAATAGCTTCTTCCATAAGCAACGCTTTGTCGCGCGTCAAATCCCGGATAAAGCAAATGTGTTGGATGAACAGCGGAAGCCGGCCAAACCGGATTCCGACTTCTGTTGACCCATGTGACTTTGCCGCCTTTGCCGATTTTCACTTCTCTTGGATCAAAACTGCCGTCCTCTCTAACAACAATCGTTACTTCCGATGCAAAAATTACGCGGTCATCAGTTAATTTGTCAGGAACCGGCAAATTGCTAGGAATTGGCTGTGGATAAGGAGCTGCTTGCGGGCATTTCCCTTTTGATTTTACCTCAACGCCGGCGGCTTTCGCGTGGCACGCGTTAGAGTAAGTCTTGCCGTCTGCCCCGCAAACCGGCATGTATTCCCTTGTGCAAAGGACATTTCGCTTCCCTTCATTCTCAATCAGCCTCGCCAAATCACTAAGAAATCCGCGGACGTGCTCAATATGAAGTTTTGCTCCAGCAACATCATTTTTTTTAAAAGCGTCTCCGGCAAAACCTAAATGCGTTTTTGCGTCAGCAAAAAGCCGCTCAATCTTGCTTAATACTTCCGGTGTAAACTTGCGCGAGTTTACCAACTCATTATATTTAATTATCTTGGCTTCAAGCTCAGAGAAAATTTCTTTAAGTTCTTCCGTTCCCTGGCGTTCTTCTTCAAGTGTTTTTAATGCGTTTCTTGCCAAAACTTCCGATGACCTCGCTTGACCGAAAGCCTCTCCGAATTTTTGTTCATCGTACGCTTTCTTGGCACTCGCAAGATGTTCTCTTGCTCCAGCAGCAAGCTTTTGCGCTGAAGCTGGCGGAGACTGGACTTCTGAAAGTTTTTTTGCAAGTCGCTCCAGAACCTCCCCAGCGTTTTTTATCTGGCTCGCGGCTTTCTCCGCAAAATCTTCGTGTTCTTTTAAAGTGCCGTCAAGAGTTTCGCCTGCTCGCTTTAATGTGTCAGCAACACGACCTCCCGCTTTTTGGCGAATCTCTTCTATTATTACAGAATGCTTGGCTTTATCTCCGGGCAGTATATCCAAAGCTTTGCCAAAATCGTCTGGCTCTACTTTTTTAGCATAATCATCAATGTCCTTTTTAAGACGTTCCGAAAAATCCGCGCGCAATCTTTCCAGAGCGCGCTTGGCTTCTTTGGGTGCTTTTTCAATAATGCCGTCAATAACCTCAACCGAACGGACGTGTTTTAGAGAGCCCCCGCGGGATTCGGTCAATGCGCGCTCAAGGCGTGCGGCGAATTTAGCCGAATCGTCTTTTTCTGATGCTTTGGCCGCGCTCTCCGCAATATGCTTTTCAACGTCCTTAAGCTTTTCTCTCAAATCCTTTTTATTCTCAAATTTTTCCTTGAGCTCATCAAAAAGCTTTTCGTGCTTAACGGTGCGGTCGGCTACTTTCTCAAGCAGTTTGTCCACATTTGGGTTCTCGCTTGTTTCTTTTAAAGCCTCTAATCTCGCCTTGAGCCTCTCTTGGGACGATTGGTAGTTCTCCAACGCCTTGTCCAAAGCAGCAGTCTTTTCCGGACTGACTTCCGCGAGCTTTTTTGTTTCAGCGAGCTTTTCGTCCGCAAAACGAATTTCGAGTTCGGCTTTTTTTACAGAATTGAACGTAAAAATACTTTGAAAACCTCTGCCTATTGTTTTAAAGAAATAAAATGGGCTTCCCGGCAAAAGCGTTGGCTCGGATACGTCCAAATCTTGTAAAGAAACTGATTCTTGCTCGAGAACCGTTTCTGCGGGCACCGCCGCTTCTTCCGCAGCAGCTAAGCCGGTCACAAGGAAACCGAAAACTAAAAACGGCACTAAATGTTTTTTATTCATATAGAATATTATATATGAAATTTTACACTGGGCAAGTGGACAAAAATGACCTAAACCTGGTTTAGGTCATTTGTTGGACGACTTGCTAAGCTGACGCCACTTTGCTAGTATCTGGTACTAGAAGCGCTTTTCGCTTTAGACAAAAAAGGAGGGCGGGATGTCTTTCAAAAAAAACGAACGCCAGAGCAATTATCTAATTGATCCAATTGAACCGAGGGATTTTCATAATGTAGCCCAAAAACTTCGCAAGTTTTTTGAGAAACGGGGATTTGTCGAAGTGCCAACGCAACACCGTTTAAGCATCCTTGCGGCCTGTGAAGACCCGAGAACCATCGGAATTTTTATGTACATGGGCGACACTTGGCCTCTTCCGCAAACAGGACAGATGTGGCTTGAATATGAACTTTTGACTAAACCGGACGCGCCTGGATATTTTTGTATGAGCTATAGCTTTCGCGAAGAGCCGAATCCTATTCCTGGCAGGCACAATCTTATTTTCCCAATGTTTGAGTTTGAAACTCACGGCGACATGAACGCATTGGTTTCTCTCGAAGAAGACCTGCTTGAGCATCTTGGTTTTGGACGCAAAAGCTCATTTTACAAGATCGCCTATGAAAAAGCCACAAAGCGCTACAGAGTAAAACAGATAGAGGCAGAACATGAAAAAAGGCTTTATAAAGATTTTGGCCCGGTCGTTTTTCTAACCCATTTTCCGCAATACACTTCTCCTTTCTGGAACATGAAGAAAACGGGAGACTGCGCCAACAAAGTTGATATTCTTCTCCACGGAGTAGAAACAGTCGGTTCCGCCGAAAGAAGCACAAATCCCAAGGAGATGCGCGAACTTTTTCACACTATTTCCAATGGGATGTACGCCCAGATACTTTTCTCCAAATTCAGAAAAGATAGAGTGGAAAAAGAATTGGAAAAATTTTTAGACCTCCAATTTTTCCCCAGATGCGGCGGCGGGATCGGCATAACAAGAATGATAAGAGCGCTCAAACTAAATGAATCAAAATAATCCCCCTCTCGGGGATTTTTTGTTAGTAGTTTAGCCAAGCCAGTTGCGAAGCCGCGGGAAGCGGGAACAAACAGGAAGAGATGAGCACCAATTTTCCAATCCCCAAATTCTGCCGGCGCGCAAACTCGCCAAAAAGAGAAGCGCCAATGTGTAAATAATATGCTCGTCCACTATGTAAGAGTACGGATTGGGATATGGGAATTGCAAAATCGGAAAATAATAAAGCAGCATCAAAATCGCGCCGAGAACAGAAGAAAGCCGCACAAAAACGCCGAAGACCAAAGAAATGCCTAAAAGCGTCAGCCCCCATTCGTTTACAAAATTCAAGGCCGGTAAAATATTCGGCTGCAAAAGCCATTGATAAAACCCAACAAACGTTTTTGCTCCCTTAAGATATCCGGCCGCAGACCAGTTCGGATCTAAAATTTTCGTGATACCTGCGTAAAACATAAGCCACCCCATCGCAATTCTTAATAAAAATAGGGAAAATTTTTGAAACGTCGTCATAATATTAATTTTTAATAATTAAGCTGCTAACCAACCGCCGTCAATGTAAAATGTTGCGCCGGTTATGTAGCTCGCTTCTTCCGACGCTAAAAATACGACCGCGGCAGAAACCTCTTCCGGCCTGCCGATTCTTTTTAGCGGAATGCCGGCGAGCGTAGCGTCTAACGCTTCTTTAGACATTTGAGCCGCGGCCACCATCGGCGTATCAATCGCCCCCGGCGCAATAGCGTTTACATTGATCCCCAAAGGCGCCCACTCCAC
>MFHO01000032.1:13323-39598 GCA_001778635.1 Candidatus Giovannonibacteria bacterium RIFCSPHIGHO2_02_FULL_45_13
AATATCTACAGTTTTGTACCAATCCGCTTCGGTAAGCTCAAGTGCTGGCTTTGGCGAAAATATGCCGGCGTTATTCACCAAAATATCCAAACGCCCGAATTTTTTGACAATCTCGTCAAAAACCCTGTCCACATCTTCCTTTTTGGAAACGTCCATCTTAAAACACGCCGCCTCGCGGTTATTGCCGGACTTAATTTCTTTCACAACCGCTTCACATTCGGCCAAATCAATATCCGTAACAACCACGCTGGCTCCTTGCGATGCCAAAGCCAAGGCGTGGGATTTGCCCATACCCCTTCGCGCCCCCGTTACAAGCGCCACCTTATTCTTTAAATCAAACATGCGTTTAGTCTATAAAAATTATTCTGACCAGCGAATAGACCGTGTAGATGAGCGAAATCCAAAGGATAATGCTGACTATCGCCGCCACATAATGCGCTTCGCCGAAATGCACCATCGGAAGAAGCTCGTTCATCTGATCGGCGAAAGCCGACCCCTCTTCTCCGTGTTCCCCATTCGCCAAAGCTAAAAACGGCAAAATAGAACCCCCAAAAGCAATAATATATTTACGCATAAAACCGGTAAAATTTTTAAAAACTACTAATATTTGCGACCTCTTAAATTTTACCACTAAATAGCGAGACCGAACAACGCTTTAACCGCAGCCCCGACGACATAAGCGGCAATTGCCGCGATGCCGCCAACAACAAACATTTCAAGACCTGACCGTAGCCAGTGGGCACCGGTCACCAATGTACGCAAGGCGCCCACAGTAAAAAGAGCGGTAGCGGTTGCCATTACCGCGATGGCAAACCGCAAATCTTGCGGGACCCCAAAAAGATAAGGAATGAGAGGTAGTGATCCGGCTAAAGCAAAAGCCAAACCTGTTGCGAGACCATGCCTCGAAGGATGGTCAAGCCGGCTTTCATTCATGCCAATGCGCAGTTCAGCTTCTTTTGTTGAGCGCAAAGACAAGTAATTTGAAAGGCCCATAGAAATGCCATCGGCCACAAGATTTGCCAAACCCAAAACTATAACCACGAACGCGGGGAGCCCGGCCCCAGCGGCTCCGGAGATCACCGCAAAAGAGGTGATGATGCCATCATTTGCTCCCAACACCAAATCTCCAATGTAAAATCCTTTTTTATTCATGTTGCCTTGCTTAATTTCAGTATATGCTTTTTGGTGTTTGACGCAATAAAAATTTTTAAAAACAAAAGGCGCTATGGTTGCGCCTTGGAGAAAGGGAATGGCTGGTCAAAAGTACAATCTGGCTTTTTGCACCGAAACCTTTTTGTGGTTTTATCAACGCGTTTTTCCGTGCCGCACTCCGGGCACGGGATTTTATCTGTTGGAGTCCCTGCACTTCGGTAAGATGGTTTTGGGGTTTTAGCAGTGGTCTCAAGATTTAAAAGTTTTGTTCTTTCAATAGAATGCCGTTTGAGTTCTTCATATGGCGGAAGAATGGGCTTGCCTGCGTCCGCATCCTCTTTAATCCGATCATAAGCATGAAGAAAGAGACTGTCTGCCGTCCTCTGTGGAAAAATGTCGTAGAGCCTTTTTAGAAAAAGCCCCCCGTGGTCCAGGCCTTCCTTGTCTCCGCGCACAGCGTCTTTGGCCATCGCTATTCTTAAGGCTGTATCAAAAAACTTGTTTTGCTTGAGATTTTCTTCGGTTACAAAGAGAAGGAGCTTGGTAATTGCTAGCCCGGCTTCTTCTTTCGGATTTGCCGATTTTCCCTTTAAAGCATCAATGAGTGTTTCGATCCCGTTTTCCACAAAAATTGACAGATAGAGAATTGCCTTTTCTTTGTTGATCTTAAAAACCCTTTCTCTTTCTTTGGAAAGTTCTTCAAAAAAGATAGACCCAGCAAGCTCCCAAAACGAACGCTTTTCCATATTCAAGCCCTCCGCTTTCATTATATATCATCTAAAACAAAAAGTCAACCCTTCTGTCGTGTTGCGCACAAACTTGTCCAATCTTGCAGAGAAAGTTCTTCGGGGCGTTTGGTTTGATATTCTCCGGGGAGCAGAACCTTTTTTCCGATGGAATGTCTTAGCATTTTCCTTTTTTGCTGAAAAGCGAGACGCGCTAATTGTAAAATTTTTTCCGGCTTTGTTGTCAAACATCCAATGTTTGACAATTTGATAATTGCTGAGTCGATTTTTGGCTGAGGGGAGAATTGGCCCTTTGAAACCCTCCGGATTATTTTTGGCGTTGCGTAAAGTTGGACGGACAAAGCAAGCAAGTTCATGCGCGGCGGTTTTGCGCATATGCGCTCAGCCACTTCTTTTTGAACCATCAAGACCATAAGTTTTGTCCGAAACTTAGTTTCGGACAAAAATAGGCGCAAAAAACGAGAAGTGATGTAATAGGGGATGTTGGCGACAATTTTATAATTTTTAAATTGATTGAAAATTTGCAGGATATCCCCCGCAATAATTTCCACATTTTTATAATTCAGAAACTTATCTCGCAAAATCGGAATCAAGTCGCAATCTTTTTCTACCGCAATAACTTTTTTGGCGCGCGTGGCCAAAATTTCGGTAAGCGATCCTAGGCCCGGGCCGACCTCCAAAACAATATCGTTTTTTGTTATTTCCGCCGTGCGCGCCATTTCCTCAAGAATCTTTTTATTTTTTAGGAAATGCTGGCCAAGGCGCTTATTCAATAATAATTTCCTCTTCATTTTCGTTGGGTTTATTCACATAAACCAGCAAATGCTCCGGAATCTCGGAGAGAAATCTTGAAGGTTTATTGGACGACCTTTCGCCAAACAGTGCGCGGCGCGCCGCCAAAGCAAGATAAAGATGATTTTTTGCGCGAGTTATTGCCACATAACATAGACGGCGCTCTTCTTCTAAATCCTCCGGACCCAAAGAAAGCATGTGTGGGAAGACGCCTTCTTCAAGCCCGACAACAAAAACAGCTTCAAATTCCAACCCCTTCGCCGCGTGAATGGTCATTAGATTTACTTTGTCTTTTACCGAGTCGTATTTGTCATCTGCCGCAAAAAGCGAAATATGCTCTAAAAATTTTTCGATATTTTCCATTTCTCTTGCAAGGCCGAGAAATTCTTCCACGTTTTGCAGCCGCTCGATCCCGCGATCCGTGCCGCCTGCCTTGCCGGCAGGCAGGTCTGAGATATATTCGCGATAGCCGATTTTTTTAATCAATATTTTCAAAAACTCATGCGGACTTGTTTTTTTTGATTCTTCGCGCAAGTTGTTTATGAGTTCATCAAAATCTATTTTTTTCTTTTTGCGCGGCGGGACATTAATAATTCTTTTTTTTGAAAACTCATCTGCTGGATTTTGAATGAACCGCAAATATGCCGCCAAATCTTTTATTTCCCTTCTTTCGTAAAAACGGACCCCCGTAATTTTATAAGGGATATCTCGAGCCAGAAAAATTTCTTCAAGCGCCCGCGATTGCGCGTTGGTACGGTAAAGCGCGGCTATATCGCCAAGTTTAATATTCGCGTCACGGCGCAAAAATTGTATCTCATTTGCAACGAATTCGCTCTCCCTTTTTTCGTCACTCGCGAAAATTACCCTGATTTGATTAGAGCCCGCTCGTTTTGTCCAAAGGTTTTTTGGGATGCGGAGTTTGTTGCGCACAATAACGGCATTGGCGGCTTCCAGAATAATATCTGTGGAGCGGTAATTTTCTTCCAGAAAAACCACTTTGGCGTCAGGCCAGTCGCGCCGGAAATTTAAAACATTTTTAAAGTCCGCTCCGCGCCAACTGTAAATTGCCTGGTCAATGTCGCCAACGGCCATAATATTGCGATGCGCGCCTGCGAGCATTTTGGATAAAACATACTGGACCTCATTCGTGTCCTGATATTCATCGATATGGATATATCGCCAGCGCGCCTGATATTTTTTTAGCAGGTCCGAACTGCGCCGCAGAAGCCTCGTCGGCTGCAGAAGAAGATCGTCAAAATCCAGCAAATTTCGTTTTTGTGTTTTTTCTTCATATAGCCGCCAGACTTTTCCGAGTTGCCGGTCAAAAAAACTGCTCGCCTCGCCGTCGGGCGGGTTCTCGGAAAATTCTTTCGCCGAAACCAATTGGTTTTTGAGACGCGAAATCTTATTTCTGATTCTCGACGGATCAAATTCTTTGGGGTCGATTTTGAGTTCCAGCAGGCATTCTTTTATCAATTTTAACGAATCATCTTCGTCCAAAATTGTAAAATTCCCGCCGATATTTAATTTTTCTAAATTTTCGCGGATAATAAGAAGTCCCAAGGCGTGAAAAGTGCCAATGAATGGTAGGTTGGAAGTGTGAAATTGGATGTTGGAAGTTGGAGAGCGGAGCCGTGCCCTCATTTCTCCGGCAGCCTTATTTGTAAAAGTCACCGCCAAGATTGATTCGGGCGGCGCGCCTTTTTCAATCAAATATTTGATTCGTTCCGCTATCACCAGTGTTTTACCGGCGCCGGCGCCCGCAATCACCAAAACTGGGCCATCGGTTGTCTCAACGGCCTCCTTTTGCTTGGAATTTAGGGCTTCTGGATTGGCCATACGGGTATGATAGCAGGAGGGCGCGCTTGTGGATACTCAACTTGAACTAAGGGCCACGAAGTGCTATCTTTAAGATGTGGGTCGAGCTGGAAGCATTTGGCTAAAAATCGTTGCAGAATAAGGCTTTTTTGTCCCCTTAACTTAGAAATTTAAGCTTAAACATATTTTTAATAAGACTGGCCTCTTTTTGCTTGTTTTGGTTTTGGCTTTGTCTGCGGGCACGGCTCACGCGGGCTTTTTGTCTTTTTTGAGTAAACTTTTGATAAACGATCAAGACATCCGAACTTCGTATAATGCCCAGAATATTCCATTGCTGAAAGCCCCTAGTACACCAGATCCAAAAGCCGCAACGGGCGGCGCGATTATTAATTTGGTAGACAATTTGTCGCTCTTGCCGGTAGTCGGCCCAATGGGGAGCATCGCTGATGTTGAAGACTATAAACTGGATCAGATTACTATTTACATCGTGCGCGAAGGCGATACGCTTTCTAAAATTGCCGACATGTTCGGCGTGAGCGTGTCGACAATTTATTGGGCAAATGATTTAAAACGCGGCGACTTGATAAAAGCCGGCGATACTCTGGTAATTTTGCCGATAACCGGTTTGCAATATACGGTCAAAAAAGGAGATACAATTAAAGCAATCGCCGCTAAATACAAAAGCGACGCGCAGGAAATTATTGCTTATAACAACCTGCCAGCAGACGGCGTTTTGGAGGAAGGCGTAACGATTATTATTCCAGATGCCGAACTTGCTTCTTTGCCTCAGTCGTCAGCGCGGCTGCGTGGATCCGGCGGCCCGACATTCGCGGGATATTTTACACGGCCAATTATCGGCGGAAGAAAAACTCAAGGGCTGCATGGATTTAATGGCGTGGACTTGGCGGATAACTGCGGAACGCCTGTTTACGCTTCTGCCGGAGGCACGGTGATTGTCGCGCGATCCCAAGGATGGAACGGCGGGTACGGCAGATACATCGCTATTTCTCATCCAAATGGCACGCAGACGCTTTACGCGCACTTGCTTGGAGTTTACGCCAGCGTCGGGCAATACGTTTCTCAAAGCAGCAACATCGGCACAATAGGTTCTACCGGCAACTCTACCGGTTGCCATGTTCATTTTGAAGTCCGCGGCGCAAGGAATCCGTATTGAAGAACTTTCTAACCGCCATTAATTTAATGATAAGGCTATCGAGGCTTTTTTTTGCGCGATTTTTAGGATAAAGTTAAATTATGTTTCGCGCGTTGATTAGAAAGGAAATCGAAAAAATTGTGCCGAAGGGCGCGGTTTTTTCTGTTGAGCGGCAAGAGAATCCAGAACACGGAGATTATTCGTCTAATGCGGCTTTGGTGTTGGCGAAAAAAGACGGAAAGAACCCCAAAGAAGTTGCGGCGGAGATAAAAAAGGCACTTGGAAACTTAGTTTCCAAGTGGGTAGACAAAATAGAAATCGCCGGTCCGGGTTTTTTGAATTTTTGGATTTCGCGCGGAGCTTTGATCGAAAACCTTTCGATTTTTTTGCGGAAAGGCGAGCGTTTTTCGAAGCGCGAGGGCGTCGGAGCCCATCGTCTGCGATGGGTTAAGACCGAGCGAAACGGAAAACGCGAGACTAGCAAAAAAATCAATATCGAATTTGTCTCAGCAAACCCAACTGGTCCGCTTACTATGGCAAACGGACGCGGTGGTTTTTATGGAGACGCGCTGGCGAATATTTTAGAAGCGATCGGCCACGAAGTAACGCGCGAATATTACATTAACGATACTGGCAACCAAATAAAACTTTTGGGAGAATCAATTTTGGCTGCGGCTGGAAAAATTGAGCAGAAAGACGAGTATTATAAAGGCGCGTATGTTAAAAAACTAAAAGGCAAGACAGCAAAGCAGGCGGCGGCAATTTTGCTCGGCGAAATTAAAAAATCTCTTAAAAAAGCAGGCATAAAGTTCGACGTTTGGTTTTCAGAAGATAAAAATTTGCGCAAAACAGGCGAGCTGGAAAAGGTTTTAAAATTTTTAAATTCCAAAAAACTGATAAAAGAAAAAGAAGGCGCTTTGTGGTTAAGAGATGCTGTGGTTATCAAATCGAACAAAGAGCCAACCTATTTTTTGGCGGATTTGGCGTATCATTATGATAAATTTATAAAAAGAAAATTTGATTTGGCGATTAACGTTTGGGGCGCCGATCATCACGGTTATGTTGAAAGAATGAAAAAAGGAATTGAGGCATTAGGGGTGAGTCCGGACAGGTTAAAAATTATCATTATGCAGTTGGTGCGGCTTACGAGCGGCGGCAAAGAGGTGAAGATGTCTAAAAGGGCCGGAGAATTTGTAACTTTGGATAATTTGTTAAAAAAAGTCGGCGTGGATGCAGCAAGGTGGTTTTTTCTTGAGCGCAGCCCAGATACTCACATGGATTTTGATTTCGATTTGGCGAAAGAGAGAAGCAAGAAAAATCCGGTTTATTATGTGCAGTATGCCACCGCAAGATGCAACAGCATCTTGCGGAAATCTGAAGCACGAAGCGCGAAATCTGAAAGAGGGAAGGGGGGTGAGGTTAATTTGCAGTTACTTTCGAAACCAGAAGAACTCTCCCTCATCAAAAAAATTTTACAGCTTCCGGAAATTATTGAAGACATCGCAAATGATTATCAAATCCACCGTCTCCCGCGCTACGCTTACGAACTTGCCAAAACTTTCACTGATTTTTACGAAAAACACCGCGTAGTGGATTCAAAAAATCCAGATTTGACGGCTACGCGCTTACTGTTGGTTTCGGCAACCCAAAAAACCATCAAAATCACTCTTTCCCTGATGGGCATTGACACGCCAAGTAGGATGTGATAAGTTTGTTTACAGAGGGGGGTTTTTATCGTGGAAGATTTACAAGAAGTTGCAGAGCGATTTGGTGTGCCATACTACGCCAATTTTCAGCTTTTGGTGGCTCCGGATCCAGAGAGCCCGGCTAATAAGCGTTTGCGGTATCACATTCCTACTGCCGAAGTGTATCAGGATGGAAAGTGGCGCCGAGTAGTTATAGGAAAAAATGTTTATCGTGATTCGGAAGTCGGCGCGGCTCGTTCAGTTCTGGATACCGCAGAAGAAGCTCAAAAATTTCTTTTGGAATCGCTTACTAGCCAAGAATCAGACGATGAGTTTGTGCGTTTAGACATACTAAATATCGAATTATAGTATTTGTCACAAAAAATCGAGGCAACCCCAGCGGTTGCTTTTTTGCTTGCGTGTGATATGGTTTGTGGAGATGATGGACTACCGCGATGCTGAAGTGGGTTTTCAACTTTATTTCATTAACCCTTGCAAATATCTGCTTTTATTATTTGTTGTGGATGATGAACGGGTGGGCTAAGAACGGATTCCGCATTGTTTGGGACTTGAAAATTTTGCAGATTGATTTACAAATTAACAACTTCTTTTTGTTTGTTTGCGTTGCGACCCTGATTTTGCTTCCCTTAAATTATTTTGCGCAGATCCCTTTCAATGCCGGCTATCTCGGCGCGGCTCAAGGCGGCGGATCGCTTAAATTATCCCAATTTATGCTTTGGTTTTCTACGCCGATATCTTTTACCATCTTCGCTCTTTGGAAGCTTAGAATAGAGGAGCCAATAAATTGGGTTGGATTTTCGGTGGGGATTTTATTTTTAATTTTAGCGCAAGTTGCCATACGATTTATCAAATTTTGAGCCGTTCCAAGCGAACGGTTTTTTTGTTATACTTTTTTTATGTTTGACGAAAATGAAATTTTGGAATTTTGGAAGAAAAATAAGGTGTTTGAGAAGTCGGTAAATCAAAAGAAGCCCCGACGCAAAGGTCGGGGCAAAACTAAGAGTTTTATATTTTTCGAGGGGCCGCCGACGGCAAACGGGGTGCCTGGGGTGCACCATGTTGAATCGCGCGCGTTTAAGGATATGGTTTTGCGATATAAAACCATGCGCGGGTTTTTCGCGCCGCGCCGCGCCGGCTGGGATACCCACGGGCTTCCTGTGGAGGTTGAGGTTGAAAAAACTCTGGGGCTTAAAAATAAAAAAGACATTGAAAAATACGGCGTGGCTGCGTTTAATAAAAAATGCCGCGAGTCGGTCTGGAAATACAAAGAGCTTTGGGAAAAACTCACGGAAAGAATTGGATTTTGGATTGATATGGCGCATCCATACATTACTTATGAAAATTCTTATATTGAGTCGCTTTGGTGGATTATCAAAGAATTCGCAAAGAAAAAATATTTATACGAAGATTACAAAGTTGTTCCTTGGTGCGCGAGATGCGGAACGGCGCTGTCTTCCCACGAACTCGCGCAGGGGTATGAGAAAACAAAAGAGGAGTCGGTGTATATAAAATTTAAATTGAAGAACGAGCCGAATACTTATCTCATTGTTTGGACCACAACTCCATGGACTTTGCCGGGGAATGTCGCTTTGGCGGTAAATCCTAAAATTGGATACGTGATGTTGGAGATCAGAGATGAGAAGTTTGTGTTAGCCGAAGAACGAATTAAAGTTGTCGGCGCAGATTACAAAATTATTAAAAGAATAAAAGGCTCTGGCTTGGTTGGTCTAAAGTACGAGCCGCTTTATCCCCATCCTTCGCTAAAAGCTTCGGAGGGCGCAGCAAATTTTTATAAGGTGGTTGCGGCGGATTTTGTTTCGACAGAGGAAGGAACAGGAATTGTGCATATCGCGTCAGCTTTCGGAGACGACGATTTTCAGCTTTCTAAAAAATGCGATTTGCCGGTTTTTGCGACAACCAACGAACAGGGTTTAATGCAAACTCCAGGCCAGTCGTGGAATGGCGAATGGTTTAAGAAGGCCGACAAGATGATAATTGAAGATCTAAAATCGCGCGGGTTGCTTTTTAAAACCGAAATCTACGAGCACGACTACCCTTTTTGCTGGAGATGCCATAGCCCGTTGATGTATTTGGCGCGCCAAGTTTGGTGGGTGGATGTAAATGCTGTACGGCCCGCGCTTTTGGAAAATAACCAAAAAATAAATTGGCATCCGGACCACATCAAAGACGGGCGAATGGGCGAATGGCTCAAAGAAAAAAAGAATTGGGCGTTTTCTCGCGAGAGATTTTGGGGCACCCCATTACCGGTCTGGAGGTGCGCTTCGTCCGCCAGCCTGCGGACTGGCGGATGTAAACAATGGGACGCCGTCGGCTCGATTGAGGAGCTTAAAAAGCGCAGCATCACCTCTGGCAATAGATATATTTTAATGCGCCACGGAGAAGCGGAAACAAACGTTAAAAATATTACCAATAGCAATTTGGCACAAAACCAGTATCATCTTACGGCAAACGGCAAAAAGCAAGTTTTGGCAAGCGCCAGACTGATGAAAAAGAAAAAAATCAATCCGGATATAATTTTTGCCTCGCCATTTTTAAGGACAAAAGAAACCGCGGAGATTATTGGAGAAGCGCTGAAGGTTTCGCCGTCAGATATCAAGCTCGATCCAAGACTTGCCGAAATTAACACAGGCGTTTTTTCCGAAGGGGATCCGGCGCGTTATCATGCTTTTTATAAAAATCCAATTGAAAAATTTGAAAAAACGCCGCCGCGAGGAGAATCTTTAAGCGATATCAAAAAGCGCGTTTCCGCCGCAATCTTGGAAATAGAATCTCGCTATAAAAATAAAACTATATTAATAGTAAGCCACGAATATACTTTGTGGATGCTTTGGACTGCGGCGGGCGGGCGCACAAATATTGAATCAATGAAAGAAAAATTACGAAGGGGCGAGGATTTTGTCAAAACCGGCGAATTTGAAGAATTAAATTTTTGGCGGATTCCGCGGGATGAGAATTTAATTTTGGATTTGCACAAGCCTTTTATTGATGAAATAAAACTTCGATGTGTATGCGGAGGCGAGATGCAAAGAGTGTCGGAGGTGGTGGATGGCTGGTTTGATTCGGGAAGCATGCCGTTTGCAAGCGTCCATTGGCCATTTCTTGGAAGTCCGACTTCCAAGGGGAAGTCGGACTTCCTCTACCCGGCCGATTACATTACCGAAGCGGTGGATCAAACACGCGGGTGGTTTTACAATCTTTTGGCCGTAGGGACTTTGCTTGGCAAGGGCGCGCCGTATAAAAATGTGATATCGCTTGGGCACGTTTTGGACAAAAATGGAAAGAAAATGTCCAAATCGCTTGGAAACATTGTTGACCCAATGGCGCTTATTGAAAAATATGGGGCGGACGCGACAAGGTGGTATTTTTTTACAATCAACCAGCCATGGGATTCAAAACTTTTCAGAGAAGAAGACGTCAAAGACGCTTCGCGCCGATTTTTTATGATTTTGTGGAATGTTCTGCAGTTTTGGAAAATGTATGTAACTCGGGGGCTTAGCCGCCACTGGGCGGCTAAGCCCCCGCAAGCCAAGTTACTAATCAATCAATGGGTTTTAGTAAAATTACAGGATACAACCAACTCCGTCACCAAAAAACTAGACGCTTATGACATTGTCGGCGCGGCGCGAGAGCTGGAGAATTTTGCGGTTGAGGATGTTTCGCATTGGTATATCAGAAGGATTCGCGATGTGATGCGCGAAGACTCTGCGCAATCAAAAGAGACAAGTGCTGTTTTGGCTTATTTGCTCGGCGAAGTTTCAAAACTTTTAGCGCCCTTCGCGCCGTTTATTGCGGAGAAAATTTATCAAAGCGTTAGAAGCTCGGCGTCTAACAAAAGCGTTCATTTGGAGGATTGGCCACGCGTCGCGATTGAAACTAACCAACACCGAGTGTTGGTATTAATGCAAGAAGCCCGGCGCATTGTTTCGCTTGCGCTGGAAGCTCGCGCGAAAGCTGGAATTAAAGTCCGACAACCGCTCGCCTTGCTTAAAATTCGAAGCACGAAGCACGCTAGTCCCGTTTCGCTTGGCGAGGCCGGGGAAATTCGAAACAATATAGAATTAATAAATTTAATTAAAGAAGAAATCAACATCAAAAACATAGAATTTGACGCAAAATTGAAAGATGAAATTTGGCTGGATACCACAATTACTCCCGAACTCCGCGAAGAAGGTATTTTGCGCGACCTGATCCGCGAAATTCAAGCTGCCCGCAAAACCGCGGGACTTAAACCCAAAGACAAAGTTACCGCTCAAATCTCTCTGCCAAAAGAAATTCTGGAAGTCGCCAAGAAACACGAAAAAGATTTGATGAAAGAAACAAATCTAAAATCCATCAAATTTTCCGAATTTCCCTCAACAAAAATTTCACTGAAATAAAAAAAGGGGAGCGTTTGCTCCCCCTCTCGGTGCGGTTTTGTGGCATTCAAGCCAGACCCATCATCTTAGCAAAACTCCCTAGGAAAATTAGCTCTGTTGCCCAAAACAGAGCTGGCGTTACAACAGAGGTTATTGGCCAAAGCACCACGTGCGAGAAGAATATCACATCATCGATCTTCCCCGGCCCTCTGTGAGTCGCGACATAGTAGGGCTTGCAAAAATTTGTCAATTCTCCATGTACGGTCACGATCGTTTGAAAGGTCGTTTGCGGTACCCCACCGTTTTGACATACCGTATTCCAGGTGTTGGCGAAGATATGCCCCATGTTGAAATAAAGGGTGATACCAACGAGCGCGACCAGTATCCATTTCACTGTCAAGAATTTTTTCATAACCCCTCCTTTTTGGGTTGGTTTGAGCCTATATTTACGCCTATTCCAATGTGCCTAGCTCCATTATACACCCAAAAGAAAAGATTGTCAATAGTGATATTAGATTGAGTGTTTGTTAATATAAATCCATGCAATTATTAATTATCCCTAAAAAATTGACCAGGGGCGGCGATTTAATCGTGGTTCCCAAGGACTATTTTGAGAAATTAGATTCAATTAAGAATCGCTTGTTGGGAGAAGAAATGGAAACTGATGAAGCTATTCGGATTTTTGACAGCGAGCGTCGGGCTGGAAAATTACGGAAGGCACGCGGTTTCGCCGACATTCTGGGAGTTAGAACATTTCAATAACAAATGATGGCTAGTGAGCGTCCAGTGCGCAGCGTTTATTACTCTTCTAGATTTAAGAAATCTTTAGAACGAATGCCTAATTTTGTGAAAAAAGCTTTCCTTGAAAAGGAGGGTGTATTTATGCGCAATGCCTTTTATCCCTTACTTAGGACTCATCAGCTCCACGGCAAATACAAGGACTATTGGGCTTTTACAGTTATCGGGCAACATAGAGTTATGTTTAAATTTTTAAACAAAGAGTGTGATGTTGGTTTGATAGATATTGGCACGCACGAGATTTATAAATAAATGCCCAGCTCCTATTTTAAAACCGAAGGACTTGTGATGAAAAAAATGCCGTTTGGGGAGGCGGATTTTTTGGTGAGGGTTTTGACGAAAGATTTTGGAAAGATGGATGTGCTGGCGAAGGGAGCGCGGAAAACAACCTCAAAACTCAACGCGCATCTGGATATTTTGAATCATATCCGCATGCAGTTTGTGAAAAACGGCGAGCGGATTCCGACCCTGATGGACGCCGAGGTCATTTCGCGCTTTGACGGTTGGTTTTTGAGCGAGGCTAAATTAGCGATAGCCGGCCGGATATTGCAAACCTTAGATATCGCGCTGTTCGGCGGAGCGAAAGATGAAAAATTATTCTCTATGACAATTGATTTTTTTCGGCCCAATGCCGACCAGCCTAGGGCTGGCGATAACATTAAATTGATTGAAGAACGCGCACTTGGATTTCTTCGCGATTTTTTCGCTCATGAAGGCTATGGCGATTCTTTGCCGGAGGAACACATAGACGCTATACTTGGCTTATGGCCTCGCTTGAAGAATTAAAAAAGCGGCTTTACAAAGAAAAAGAAACATTCGGAGAAAGAATGGTTAAGCCGGAGCTTGCCCGGCCCGGAAAAGGCGGAGCTGTTTTTTGGTCAGAGCAGAATGGAAAAATCAAAGGAAGCCGCTGGTTTTTTTGGGCTTTGGGAATCTGCTTGGTTTTAATCGTTCTCGGCGCGCTATTTTTTGTTTTTGGCTCCCCGGCGCTTTTTCGATCGCAGGCAGTAGATGTAAAAATTGAAGGGTTAACGGAAATCAAAAGCGGAGATAAAATTTCTTGGCAGGTTAAAGTAACAAATAAAGGAAATGCTGCCCTCGGAGACGCTGTTTTGGTGTTTAAGTTTCCTAAAGACTCTGCGCCTGTTGCTGGGCGAAAACAAGAAAAGATTTCCCGCGAGCGTAGGGCTCTTGGAGATGTGCGCCCCGGCGAAAGCGTTATAGAAATTTTCAATGCTTTCGTTTTTGGCGGCAAGGGCGCTGAAAAAGAAGTATCCGCCGTTTTGGAATACCGGCCGGCCGGCGCCAGCGCTGTTTTTGCCGAGGGCGCTTCTTTTCAATTTTCAATTGCCCGCTCTCCGGTCGCCGTTTCTTTCAATCTGCCGCAGGAATTGCGGATAGGCCAGGAGGTTGAATTTGAAGCCAATTACAGTTCGCAGGCCGATGAGACAATTCCTAATCTTTTTTTGCAAATCAATTTTCCTGACGGATTTGAATTGATTTCCGCAAATCCCAATTCGTTGTCTCAAAATAAAAATATTTGGGCTTTGGGCGATCTTTCTCCGTCCCGAACCGGTAAAATAAAATTAAAAGGCGTTGTGCGCGGCGCGGATTTAGAATCTAAAATTTTTAAAGCTGCGGTGGGTATTTTTGATCCGGCAGAAAATTCGATTATGCCTTACGATGCATCTTCGCAAACCGTAGTTTTGCGCTCGCCCTTTTTGTCGGTGAATATCTTAGCAAATGGGCTTGCGGAATATACAACGTTTCCCGGAGATACGATTTCTTTCGATGTTTTGCTTAAAAACAATTTGCCGCAAGAAGTAAAAAACGCTTCGCTGGAGATTATAATCAGCGGGAGCGCCGTAGACTTTAATTCGTTGCGTGTTGAGCGCGGCGCTTTCCGCGAATCGTCTAAAAGCATCGTATGGAATTCTTCTACTTTTGAACCTCTTCGTATTTTGCTTCCGAATCAGGAAGAGAACGCCGTTTTTTCATTTAAAGTCAAAAATAATTTGGCTCTTTCCGCAGATTCGCCAAGGCCGACTATCAGGCTGAACGCGATTTTCAAGCCCGGAAGCGCGGTGCACGGATTTGAAGGCGTTGATGTGGCAGGATCCGTAAATTATGAAATTAAAGCATCATCAAAATTGCAGGTTATTACTCGCGCGCTTTTCTATAATTCCATAATTCAAAACGTTGGGCCATTGCCGCCGAAAGTCGGCGAAGAAACAACCTACACTATTGTTTGGTCTTTGGCTAATATGGTAAACGACTTAGACGGCGTTGTCGTTAAGTCTTCACTCCCGCCTTATATGAATTTCAAAAACGTGATTCAGCCGGCCGACGCCGATATGTCTTTTGATAAATCAAGCGGCGAAATTATATGGCGCGCCGGAAGGGTGCTTGCCGGCACTGGTTTTTTGCGCCCCGCGTTGCAGGCGGCTTTTCAGGTCGGGCTTCTGCCATCTCAAAATCAGGTCGGCTCTTCTCCGGTCATTATTAACGCAACTGAAACTTCCGGCCGAGATACTTTTACAAATCAAACGCTTTCTTCCCGTGATGACCAAATTACAATTGAGCTCCCGGACGATCCGAATATAACTTTCAATCAGAAAAAAGTGGTACAGTAAAAAAGCATGGAAACAAAATTAGAAAAGATAGTAAGTTTGGCGAAGCGGCGAGGGTTTGTTTTTCC
Source organism: Candidatus Giovannonibacteria bacterium RIFCSPHIGHO2_02_FULL_45_13 (assembly GCA_001778635.1). Classification (GTDB taxonomy): domain Bacteria; phylum Patescibacteriota; class Minisyncoccia; order UBA11713; family 2-01-FULL-45-33; genus GWA1-44-25. The sequence goes on from MFHO01000032.1 coordinate 28,563, forward strand.
TGGGTCGGAGATTTACGGCGGGTTAGCGGGCACATGGGACTATGGGCCGCTTGGCGCGGAACTTGCTCATAACATAAAAGATCTTTGGTGGAATCATTTTGTGCGCGCGCACAAAGACATGTATGGGCTTGCTTCCAGCGTTTTGATGCCGGAGAAAGTTTGGGAGGCCTCGGGGCATTTGGAAGGATTTTCTGACCCACTCGGCGAAGGCCAGCGTTTTAACTTGATGTTTAAAACCGAGATTGGAGCGGTTCAACAAGAAAAGAATGCTGCTTATCTGCGCCCCGAGATCGCGCAGGGGATGTTCGTCAATTTCAAAAATGTTCTGGACACAATGCGTCCTGCTCTGCCTTTCGGCATCGCGCAAATCGGAAAGGCTTTTAGAAATGAAATCGCGCCGCGAGATTTTCTTTTTAGGGTCCGCGAGTTTGATCTGATGGAATTTGAATATTTCGTGCGCGAGGCCGAATGGGAAAAATATTTTGAATTTTGGCGCAAAGAAATGTGGGCATGGATAGAAGAGGTCGGAATAGACAAAAATAAAACGCATGAACTAGAAGTGCCGGAGGGGGACCGCGCGCATTATTCCAAGCGCACGATTGATTTTGAATTTGAATATCCTTTCGGCAAAAAAGAACTTTACGGCCTTGCTTACCGTGGAGATTATGATTTGAAGCGGCACATGGAGCATTCGGGGGTTGATTTGAGATACGCCGATCTTGCTTCGGGAGGAAAATTTATTCCTCATGTGATTGAGCCGACTTTCGGCTTGGGCAGGACAATTTTGGCTGTGTTGTTATCTGCGTACGCCGAGGATGAGTTAGGAGGAGAAAAAAGAGTTTTATTAAAACTGAATCCAAAAGTTGCTCCGGTGAAGGTCGCGGTATTTCCATTGGTTTCAAACAAAGAAAATTTAGTAGCGAAAGCCAAAGAGATTTATAAAAATTTGCGGGTAGCTGGCGGCTGGAAGCTGGGAGCTGCGATAGCTTTTGACGACATCGGCAACATCGGCAAACGCTACCGCAGACAAGACGAAATCGGCACGCCCTGGTGCGCGACAATTGATTACCAAACTTTGGAAGACAATACCGTTACCATCCGCGACCGAGACACCGGCAAACAAATCCGCCACCCAGTTGAAGGGCTTGACAAGTATTTTGAGGGGATGCTAGGCTGAGCATAGAAGGAATTTGCTTACAAGGAGACATTATGGAGATTGCAGTTGCGGGAATTTGGATAGGATATGCGCTTGCGGTTTGTGGATTAGCTTTCGGAACTCGCGATGGTTTTGCGACGGCCATGGTTGGTGCAATTGGAGCAATTGCCGCTACGGTTGCTACTGGGTTTGTGGTGGGAGCATTTCCTTAAGAGGGCTTCGGCCCTTTTTTGTTTTTGCCAGGTGTGCTAATATGGGTCTATGACCAAAACATTAGAAAAAGAGGCCGAGAAGTTGGCGCGTGTTTTTGGATATCGAAACTCACGGGAGCTGATTAATGACGCCGTGGAAGACAAAATTCGCCATTTGAAGATGGTGATGTTTTCTGGCGTAGCGGAAAAGGTAAAAAGCGGGCTGGATAGGGTTGGCTTATCGGCAGAAGAGATTATTCGAAAATTTGAGAACGCTCGTCATTTGTGATTCGCGTTGTTGTAGATGCCAATGTTTTAATATCAGCGTTGCTAAATGGCAGCGCCAAGTTTGTTTTATTTGATTCAAAGTTTGAATTTGTAACAACGGAATTTACATTAAGAGAGGTTTATCATTTTCTTCCGTTTATATCCGCAAGATCAAGCGTGCCATTAAACGAACTTGAGGCAGCGATAAGACTTTTTCCTTTGGTTGTTTACCCGAGACAGCATTACCGGCATATGCTTTCTCGCGCAAGAAAAGTTTTAAGAAATATTGATCTTAATGATGTTGATTTGCTGGCTTTATACTTTACGGAAAGTACTTATCTGTGGAGCGAGGATAAGGATTTTGAAGAAATAAGGCCGCCGATTCGTTTGCTTAAAACCAAAGACTTTTTCTAAAATATCCGCGCGACCGAGACACCGGCAAACAGGAGCGGCATAAAGTTGATGCGCTTGATAAATATTTTTCTGGCATGTTAAGCTAAAACAATTTTGCGTTATTGCCAGACATTAAATCGCTATGATATATCGTAGCGGACATAATTTTACGATCGCAAGAAAATGTCCTTTATAAAAATTGGTAAAAATATGTTAAAATAAAATAAAAAAAATTATGGCAATTAAGAAGTCAAATCAAAAAAACGCAATTATTACTGCTAATAACATTTCTTTTGAAGTAAGCGGCGGTATTTCTATTTTCAAAAATATTTCAATAAGTTTTGACGGAGAAAAAAGCGGCTTGGTCGGAAAGAATGGAACCGGCAAGACAACCCTCTTGCGATTGCTTGTTGGCGAAATTCAACCCTCCAATGGCAAGATATATAAAATTGGCAGGGTGGCTTATCTGCCGCAAGACTATAGCCCCGATCTCGCTCAATCCGTCTCAGGTGTTTTTGATGTAACCAACCCAAAATATCAAATTGCGGCAAAGTTGGAGCAACTTAATTTAAAAAATTTGGATTTGAGCCGCACGCTAGGCAGTCTTAGCGGCGGAGAAAGAACAAGGGCTGTTTTTGCTAAATTACTGCTTTCCGACCCGGATTTTCTTATTTTGGATGAGCCAACAAATAATCTTGACCATGGCTCCCGCGAAATAATTTATAAATTTATTAAAGAATGGCAACGCGGCTTATTGATAGTAAGCCATGACAGAAATTTATTGAACTTGGTAGACAGAATTTTGGAGTTATCAGACCATGGATTAAAAATTTATGGCGGAGATTACGATAGTTATAAAGAGCAAAAAGCGCTGGAAGATTCAGCGATTAAAAGGCATTTAACATATGCGGAGCAGAAATTTAAAAAGATAAAAGCACAAGCTCGAGAAACTGGTGTAAAACAAGAAAAAAGATCACGGCGCGGCAAAAAAATTAGGAATAAAACAGGGATGTCAAGGGGTGTGCTCGGCATAATGAAAGAAACAAGCGAAACCACCTCATCCAGACTTCGTAAGATTCAAGAAAGAAGAATGGAGAGCGCTTTTAGTGAACTTGAAAAAGCAAAGGAAAAAATATCGCCGGAAAATGCTATTAAAGTAGATTTATCTGATACCGAAGTGCACGCCGGAAAATTGGTAGTGGAGCTCAAAAATATTAAGTTTTCTTATGAACGCTCCGGAAAATTGTTGTTTGATAATTTTAATCTTGTAATTTATGGGCCAGCTCGCCTTGCGATTAGCGGTTCAAATGGTTCAGGGAAAACCACGCTTGTAAAACTTATTTTAAAAGAGATTGAGCCGTTGGCAGGAGAAGTTTCTCTTGGCTTAAAGAGATTTGCGTATTTAGATCAAAACGTTTCAATGCTTGACCGAGACAAAACATTGCTTGAAAATCTTAAAAACATTTCTGGTCTGGACGATAATTTTGCCCGAAAATGGCTGGCGCGGTTTCTTTTTCGAGGCCAAGATGCGTTTAAAAAAATCGAGACGCTTAGCGGAGGAGAAAAAATGCGTGCAGCTTTGGCGTGTATTTTTGCGGGGGACATGCCGCCCAATTTATTAGTCCTAGATGAGCCAACAAATAATTTAGATTTAAATAGTATTGAACAAATAGAAAGCGCCCTGCTTAATTTTCACGGAGCCTTAATAGCCATCTCTCATGACAAAAGTTTTCTTGACAGCATAAAGATTGAAGAGGAATTGGCGCTTTAAAGACCAACGTGTTAAAATCTAAATAATGAAATTCGAGAAAAGAACTTTTTCAAATGGGCTCCGATGTATTGTAGCTCCAATGAAAGACACCGAGGCGGCGACTTTGTGGGCGCTTTTTGGGACGGGCTCAAAATACGAGACAAAAAAAATAAACGGCGTCTCGCATTTTTTGGAGCACCTTTTTTTTAAGGGCACCAAAAGCCGTCCCAGACCCGGGCAGATTTGGAGAGAGCTGGATCGCATAGGCGCGCAAAAAAACGCTTTTACTTCCAAGGAATATACAGGATATTACGTAAAAGCGTCCGCCAAACACTTTGATATCGGACTGGATATTGTTTCTGATATTTTAATTGAACCCATATTTAAAAAATCTGAAATTGAAAAAGAGCGCGGGGTTGTTTTGCAGGAAATTGCGATGGACGAAGACAACCCGCAACGCCAGGCTTATCAGCTGATTGAAGAGCTTATGTACGGCGATCAGCCGGCTGGCTGGGATATTGCAGGGACGCCGGAGACGGTAAAAGGAATAACGCGGGACGAAATTATAAAATATAAAAACAGCCATTATATTACGGCAAACGCGGTTATCGTGGTTGCCGGACATATTGACCCGGAGACCGCTTTCGGAAAAACAGAAAAAGCTTTTTTAAAAATGCCGCGCGGCACGAAATTGCATAAAGCAAAAGTTCTGGAGCGCCAAAAAAAACCGGCAGTTAAATTTAAGAAAAAAGATGTGGATCAGACGCATCTTCGCTTGGCTTTGCGCGCCTATGATATATTTGACGAAAGACGGTATGCTCTTCAGGTTTTGGCAACCATTTTGGGGGGCAACATGTCAAGCTATCTATGGCGTGAGATTCGCGAGAAGGGAGGCTTGGCTTATTATGTCGGCGCGTCCGCCGACGAAGCCACCGATACTGGCTATTTGCTTGCGACGGCCGGAGTGTCGCACGCGAATTTTTTAAAGACGGTCAAAAAAATCGTTGAAATTTTAAAATATATAAAATCAAATGGCGTTTCGCAGCGTGAGCTGGATTTTGCCAAAGAATTCATCCGCGGTTCCATGGCTTTGGCTTTTGAAACTACTGATGAAGTGGCAACCTTCCTGGCTTCACAGGAGCTTTTTTATGGACGCATTATGACTCCGCTGGACATATTGGCAAAAATTGAAAAAGTCGGGCGGCGTGATATTATAGATGTAGTGAAAGACGTATTTAGGCGTGAAAAAATTAATTTGGCTGCTATTACCACGGAAGAAAATTCGGCGGATTTTGAGAAAATTTTAAACACACTTTAGCTATGCAACCGAGAAACCAAATTATAGAAATTTCATTTTGGACGATGTTTAAAGCGGCGCTTCTTGTAATTTTGCTTTGGGCGCTTTGGGTTCTGCGCGATATTATTGCCGTTATTTTAATTTCCATTGTTATTGCTTCCGCCATTGAGCCGGCAAACCATTTTTTCGCGCGTTTCCGCGTTCCGAGGGTGCTTTCGGTGGTGCTGATTTATCTTTCGGCCTTTTTGTTGTTTTCTTTGATTTTTTATCTTGTTGTTCCGCCTCTTTTTGGAGATATATTGGATTTCGTAAACACCTTGCCTTCTTATATTGAACAGGTTTTGGGGCCGCAAAGCCCGCTATTTCTTTTGCTGCCGGAGCTCCCAGGCGCGCTGACTGATTTTTTAACAAGCCTCGCACTTTCTTTGGAGCGCTCAATCCCTGCTGTTACGTCCGGCCTTTTTTCCGCCGGAGCATCGGTATTCGGCGGCGTTCTTTCTTTTGTTTTGCTGATCGTGATCTCTTTTTATCTTTCGGTGCAGGAGCATGGCATTGAAAATTTTCTTCGTATCATTACCCCGCTTGAGCACGAATTCTACATTTTAGATCTTTGGCGGCGCTCCCAAAGGAAAATCGGGAGGTGGCTCCAAGGGCAGATTCTTTTGGGTGTGCTTGTTGGGGTGATTGTTTTTTTGGGGCTTACAATTTTGGACGTAAAATACGCAATACTTCTTGCTATTCTTACTGCGACTTTTGAAGTTATTCCCGTTTTCGGGCCGATTATGGCCGCAATTCCCGCAATTGCAATAGCTTTGATTCAGTCGCCACTTTTGGGGCTTTTGGTTTTGGGGCTTTACTTTGTTGTACAGCAATTTGAAAATCATCTCATTTATCCTTTGGTTGTAAGAAAAACAGTGGGAGTACCCCCGCTTTTGGTTGTTCTTTCTTTGGTAATCGGTGGCACATTGGGCGGTTTTTTTGGCCTTGTGCTTGCCGTCCCCGCCGCCGCCGTCTTGGTTGAATTTTTAAACGACGTTTCAGAGAGAAGAGTAAGGAAATAATTTATTGTTATTGACCTTTGGTCGCGCATTTGCTACCATATGTTTATGAATAGCATATCCATTTTAGAAAAGACGAAAGACTATGTCATATTGAGGCTCCCAAAACAAATGGCGGATTCTTTGGATTTGGAAAAGTTTGCCAAGAAACAGACCAAAACCGAGGATGAGGTCTTGCGCAAATTAGAGGCTGGTATGGCGGAATACTACGCAGGACAAACAAAGAAACTCAAATCGCTTCGCGATTTATGATGAAGCTGAAAGCCAACGTGGAATATTCCAGTAGTTTTAAACGTGCGTACGACAAATTAGATAACACTATAAGCAAGAAGGCAGAACGCAGGATTAATATTTTTTTACAAGATTCATTTGATAAAAGGTTGGATACCCACAAGCTCCACGGAAAGCTCAAAGATTTTTGGGCTTTTTCTGTTGATGATAAATACCGTATTGTTTTTGGCTTTGTGAATGATACGCAAGTGGTGCTTTTAGATGTAGATGATCACGACTTGTATCGTTAAGTTAAATAAAAAACAAACCGGTGGATTTCTCCCCGCCGGTTTTTCTGTGTTTTTCTGTGCTGTTATCGTATATCGCTCAAGTTGCAACGATAACGATCTTCCAGATACTCAAGCGTAAAGGGCTCGAATTCGCCCGTGATGCGGTTGAACCGCAACGCTGCCCGGAACGCATTCTTGAAAAAATTTGGATCTTTATGTTTATCCGCAATCGCCGCTCTGGTGGTTTGCAATTTCAGGAACCGAAGCGGTAAGACGTGCAAATCAACCTCAATGCCTTCAAGAAGTTTCTGGAGTTGCACTTCGTTGACGTTGAACCACCCGTACATTAGCCAAACAAGATTATCGCCCAAGTCTTGATAGGCGTTTTCCGTATGGCGCTTATCTGTATTGCACGGAAAGAAGTCAGAGAAATGCCCATTGTCGAGTATCATTAAGTCAATGTCGCCTGGGTTTTCTGCACCCGCGGCTACTGAGCCGAAAAGAATAATTTCGTAAATCTCTGGCGCAATGGCGGCGATGTGCTCTTCCGTGGCATTTTCCTCGGTTTTGGCTTCGTTTGCCAGTCTCATTATGGAAAGCAGGCTTCCAAGCCCGGCATCTTTCATCGGCTTACGGCGAAGCTCTATCGTTTTTCTCCATATCAGATTGGCCAGTTCTACCGCTTTCTGGTAGTGACTATTCATCTTTTATCCCCCACTTTCTTTTTGGTTTTTCTGCTCTTATTATACTCTTTGTTTACGGCGTTGTCAAGCCCTCGATTTAGCTTAAAATTTAAGGTAAAATTGCGGAATGGCGACTAAAGAAAAATTTTATATTACGACTTCCATTCCCTACCTTAATGCGCCGCCGCATTTGGGGTTTGCGCTGGAGGCGGTGCAGGCTGATATCATCGCGAGATATCAGCGACTTTTAGGCAAAGACGTTTTTTTTCTTTCCGGAACGGATGAGCACGGAGCAAAAGTCGCGCGCACCGCGGCATCTGCTCAAAAAACACCGCAGGAGTTTGTCGATAATCTCGCGAAAATTTTTCAGGAATTGCTTAAAAAGCTGAATATTTCCAACGATGATTTTATCCGCACTTCCAACCCCAAACGCCATTGGCCCGGCGCACAGCTTCTTTGGGAAAAATTAAAAAGCGCCAGCGATATTTATAAGGGTTTATATAAAGGTCTTTACTGCGTTGGCCACGAGGCGTTTATTACCGAAAAAGATATGTTTGGCGGCGTCTGCGCGACACACAAAACAAAACCGGAGGAATTGGAGGAAGAAAATTATTTTTTTAAACTTTCTAAATATATTAACCGATTGCGAGACGCAATCTCTAAGGAAGAAATTAAGATTATTCCTGACTACAGAAAGAACGAGACATTAAATATGCTAGTGGAGATCGGAGATGTCAGTTTTTCTCGCCCTTCCAAAGATATTTCATGGGGAGTGCCTGTGCCCGGAGACGCCACTCAAACAATGTATGTCTGGTGCGACGCGCTTTCAAACTATATTACAGCGCTTGGTTTTGGGAACAAGAATATTGCAACCACCCCCCCAACCCCCCTCCTTACGGAGGAGGGGGGAGAAGGGGGGAGGTTATTCCCCGTTGTTGGAAGCTGGAAGTTGGAAGCTGGAAGCCAAGCGCTTTTCGAGCGCTTCTGGCCTGCCGACATTCATGTCGTCGGCAAAGACATTATGAAATTTCACACTATTTTTTGGCCGGCAATGCTTATGTCGGCCGGGCTTCCTCTGCCCAAAACAATTTTTGTGCACGGCTGGATAAGCGTGAAAGGCGAAAAAATGTCAAAAAGCATAGGCAACGTCGTTGATCCATTTCCGCTTATGGAAAAATATAGCGCAGAGGCTGTTAGATTTTATTTGGCGCATGAAATTTCGACTTTTAGCGACAGCGATTACTCGGAGAAACATTTTGAAAACATATACAATGGCCTGCTTGTAAACGGTTTGGGGAATCTTCTGGCACGCACTCTGAAAATGATGAGCTTATACCCAGCCATTTCTAAGCCCGAAGAAGGCGCCCTGGCGCGTTATCCGATTAAAAAAAATCTTGAATTTTTGGCAAGCGGCGAAAAGAAACAGTGGGAGTTCGAGCAGGCCTCGCCGGTATTTGTAGTGGACAATATTCTTTGGCTGGCCTATCAGAAAGCGATAAGTGCGTACGACATATCTCAAGCAATAAAAAACATCTGGATTTATTTGGGCAGACTTGATGAGTATATTGAAGAATACAAATTATATAAAATGATAAAATCACGGCCGGAAGAGGCTAAAGTGGTTTTATGGCATTTAGCATACTCATTGGCTTCTTGTGCGTGGATGTTAAAACCATTTATGCCGGAAACCGCAGATAAAATTTTATCTGCTCTGGGGGTTGACCCAAATTCCCGCGAGCCATGGACAAATTTTTCCGCCAAAGAGACGCCGCATTTATTTCCGAGAATAAAATGACCCCGCGTTTGATTGATGCTCATACCCATACACAGTTTGCGGCATTTGAAAAGGATGGAGACGCCGTAATCCGGCGCGCGCTGGGCGCTGGGATTTGGATGATAAATGTTGGGACGCAGCGCGATACCTCGGCTAATTCGCTCGAATTAGCGCATAAATATGATGGTGTATGGGCAACGGTCGGGCTTCATCCGATTCATACGGAGAAAAGTTTTCATGATGAACAGGAATTGGGGATTACCAATCATGAGACAGGAGAACCCACCCCACAACCCCCCTCCCAAAGGGAGGGGGAGAAGAAGAGAGATGCAATCTCTCTTCTTGTGGGAGGGTTAGCCGGTTTCACTTCGCGCGGAGAAGATTTTGACTATGACTACTATAAAAAGCTCGCCCAAGATTCGAAAGTCGTCGCGATCGGCGAGTGCGGGCTTGACTACTATCGGCTTACGGAAGAGACAAAAAATAAACAAGTCGAAGTTTTTATAAAGCAAATAGAGTTGGCGCGCGAAGTTGGGAAACCACTGATGATTCATTGTAGGGAAGCATTCACCGATTTAATTGAAATTCTTGAAAAGCATTTGATACCCACCCCCCAACCCCCCTCCCAAAGGGAGGGGGGCGCCTCGGGGCGCGGGGGGAGGTTAATTTCTCCTGGCGTCGTCCATTTTTTCTCCGGCACAATTGATGACGCAGAAAAACTAATGGATCTCGGTTTTTCATTTTCTTTTGGCGGAGTTATAACGTTCGCCAGAGCATACGAAAAATTAATCAAATTTATTCCGTTGGACCGCATTCTTTTAGAAACCGATGCACCCTACGTTGCGCCTCTGCCTTATCGCGGCAAACGCAACGAACCTCTTTATGTTGAAGAAGTCGCCAAAAAAATCGCCAAAATTTTAAACAAAGATTTTGAGGAAATAGCGCGTATTACAACCGAAAACGCCATAAAGATTTTTGGATTAAAATAAAAACCCTCGGATATCCGAGGGTTGATAAGTTTAATCTTTGTCCAAATAAGGAGGAGCGAAGTTGGCGGGTTTGTTAAAGGTAAATCCGAGAGTTCTCAATTCTGTCCATTGCAGTAGATTGAGCCACCATCCAACTTTGCTGTTAGTTCCCGATTGCCTGGCTCCCGAGAAAGGCTGTGCGCCGACCATGGCACCCGTTGTTCTGTGATTGTACATATTTCCGGCAACATACCGCAGAGCTTCAAGGGCCTCGCAAAATTCATACATATGGCTTGTGTGAATCGCTCCAGTAAGGCCGAATTCAGAAGTTTGATCGCAAAGTTCCAATACTTGTTGTTTATAATTCCTTTTTGGAAGCACGCAGACCGTGACTATCGGTTCAAATATTTCTTCTTTCATCAATTTATGATGCGGATCTTTCGTTAATACTATCGTTGGTCTGTGGTACCATCCACCCGAGCTTGTAAGAGTCCCTTCCACATAGATAGCTTCTGTTGACGGACACTTATGCGCGTATTCGAAATACCTCATGTAATTTTTGTGCGCTGCTTCATTGATGTCGGAGCCCATAAAATTTTTGAAATCCGCCGGATCTCCGATTTTGATGGCGCGCATAAAATCCAGAAGCGGTGTCTGCACCTCGGGCCACTTGTTCTCGGTCATATAAACTCGCGAGGTCGCGGAGCATTTTCTTCCTTGGACTCCGAATCCGCCCATGACAATTGCGGAGGCGGTTGCGACCGGGTCGTGACTGTCAAAAACAACGATCGGATCCTTGCCTCCGGTTTCTCCGACGGTTCTGACCATGTTCTTGTAGAGCCGTTTATTATATTCATTCTGAGCAATGGTCCAGCGCATTTTCCTGAACGTATCAGTCCCACCGGTAAAATGTACTGCGGAGAGCATGGGATTGCCTAAAACAATGTCGCTAATCATTTGCGAGTCGCCGTGGAGAACCGCCATAACGTCCGGCGGCAA
>MFHO01000033.1 GCA_001778635.1 Candidatus Giovannonibacteria bacterium RIFCSPHIGHO2_02_FULL_45_13
TCGCCCCCACACCAATTTTTGTGACGGTGGCAGGGATCGAACCTGCGGCCTAGGGTTTACTCGCCCCCACACCAATTTTTGTGACGGTGGCAGGGATCGAACCTGCGGCCTAGGGTTTATGAGTCCCTCGCTCTACCACTGAGCTACACCGTCATACTTACACAATAATTGGTGTGGGGGTGTATCCCTCGCTCTACCACTGAGCTACACCGTCATACTTACACAATAATTGGTGTGGGGGTGTGTCCCTCGCTCTGCCACTGAGCTATGCAGCCACACAAGCACTATACAACAAAAAAACTCCCCGCTCAATACGGCGGGGCTGTTATGGCAAAATGGCATATCCTCTGTTTTTTAAATCTTCTTTTGTTTCGCGCCAATATTCAAAAATCCAATTTCTAAACCATTCTTCTGATCTAATAGACTCGTCGCCGCCGCACATCTCTACAGTTGCGCCGTCCAAAACGCCGCTCAAATACAAAGTAGGAAAAACGCCTACCATAACCAACGGTCTACAGCTAGTCTCGCCGCGGCTTCCAAACAACTTATCCAAAACCGCGGAATCAATGTTGTAGCCGTAAATAAAAACCGGGCGAAGGCCTTGGTTCAGCAAAAATTTTGCTAGTTCGTCAATTTTTTCTTTTGTATCGTTTGTTGCAGTCGCGTAAAAATCACTCGATACCGCAAGGCCTCTCAACTCCTGCTGCACGTCCAGAGCAAATTGTAATTCTGCGTTTGAAGCAATAAAAGTGATTTCTAAGACAAAAATTGTCAGGAACTTGCACATCAAAATTATCCTTTATCTACGCTTAGATTAGCTCATTTAGAAAAAATATCAATCTTGTAGCGGGGACAGGATTTGAACCTGTGTCTCAAGGTTATGAGCCTTGCGAGATACCACTTCTCCACCCCGCGGCGTTGAAGTCAGTATATCAAAAAGCTGATTAAAATCAAGCTAATGAAAATTGTGCCGACGAGATTTGGCCAGAAGATTTTTTTGTCGCCGTGCAGCCATCCGTAAAACGTATAGCTTAACCAAGACCATAAAGCCAGAAGAATCATGACCAAAGAAAGCCCTGAAGTGCTTTTATTCTCATAAATAAGGCGCAGCTGATCGGAATATCCAAAAACCGCCAAGACGGCAGTTGCCGCAAAAGTTGACCAACGCACAGCTTCAAACATATTAAATATATTCTAATTCGCGAAACGCCTTTTCGTAAAGAGCCAAGGCGCGTAAAGCCTCCTCGCGCGATAATTTGTAATCGGCTTCATGCGCGATGCGGTTTCGGATTTTGTGCGCTTCCCATAAATCCTGAAGTGAATCCAGATCCGAAGATTCAATATTTTTAAGTCGCTCTCCTAAATTTTCTCCGGAATAGCCGGCGAGCGCCAAAATTTTTTCGATCAACGAATCGGCGGCGATCAAAGCAAGCTTCCTGTCGTTTTCGCTTTCCGAAGAACCCTTCGCCGAAATCTTCTGCCACTCCTCCAAATTTTTATTTTTGTCAACAGGAACGCTTTCGGGTTCATCAAACACGCGCATGGCTTTTAAAATTTTGTTTGTTTTATAAACGCTGTAGGCTATGCCGCATACAAAAAGCGCAGATGAAAAAGCGGCCAATATTTTCAACCAGTAAATAATCCGCGAATAATCGTAGCGAATTAAAAAGTTGATAAAATCGGCAGCGCTGTCAAAAATAATGTTTAAAAACTCAACCATGTTCTATAAATTTACCTACTTCGAATAATTTTTTTTCTTCAAAATGCGGTGCGACGAGCTGCGCGCCCGATGGAAGAGTCAGCGCTGGCACACCGGCGAGATTTGCAGGAATGGTGTAAATATCCGAAAGGTACATCGTCAGCGGGTCGTTTATTTTTTCTCCGATTTTAAAAGGCGGGGTCGGCGCGGTAGGCGCCAAAATCACGTCAACCTCCTCAAACGCGCTTTTAAATTCCTCCGCAATAAGACACCTGACTTTTTGGGCGCGCGCATAATAAGCATCGTAATAACCTGCGGAAAGAACGTATGTCCCCAATAAAATCCGCCTCCGCACCTCTAAACCGATTCCGGAGCCGCGGCTTTTTTTGTAAGTTTCCGCCAGATTTTCCGCGTCTTGGCGCACGCCGTATCTTATGCCGTCATACCTTGCCATATTTGAAGAAACTTCGGCAGGCATAATTACATAGTAGCAGGCAAGGGCGTATTTTGTATGTGGCAAACTAATTTCACGGATTTCGTAATTTTGCGAAAGTTTCTTTACTATTTCGTCAATAGTTTTTTGGATTTGCGGGTCAAGGCTATCGCCTCCGCCAAAGGCGGATACGCCTCCGGCGGAAAAGTATTCTTTCGGAATGCCTATTTTTTTAATTTCTAATTTCGAATTTCTAATTTCTAAACTTGTTGAATCCATTTCATCCTTTCCTCTGATCGCTTTAAACAAAATCTCCGCATCCTCCACAGTCTGCGCAATCGGCCCGATTTGGTCCAATGAAGAAGCCATGGCAATAAGCCCGTAGCGGGAAACCGCGCCGTACGTTGGTTTCAAACCAACAACTCCGCAAAAAGCCGCCGGCTGTCTGATCGAGCCGCCTGTATCTGAACCAAGAGCAGCCATTGCAAGGCCGCCGGCAACAGCAGCCGCGGATCCCCCGGAGGAGCCGCCGGGAACACGCGATGCCTCGCGTGGATTTTTTGTGGGTCCGTAGGCCGAATTTTCGGTAGATGAACCCATCGCGAATTCGTCCATGTTGGTTCGCCCCAAAAAAATCGCGCCTGCTTTTTTTAACTTTTCTACAACACAGGCGTCATAAGACGCAACGTAATTCCCCAAAATTTTAGAAGCTGCGCTTGCGATTTTTCCTCGTATTAAAATGTTGTCTTTGATTGCCAACGGAACCCCCCATAGCTCGCCGGGGGTTTCTCCGGAGGCAATTCGCTCATCAATTTCTTTTGCTTGCTTGAGCGCGTCGTTTTCAAACACTTCCAAATAAACATTGAGCTCACCATTTTTTTCTTTGATTTTATCCAGATATGAAATAACAACCTCGCGCGCAGAGACTTTTTTATTCTTTAACGCTTCGTGGAGTGCTTTGATTGTCATAGTTTTTTCTCGGCACAGCATTTTGCCAGACACGCATATTCGCCTGCTGGCGAATTGCTCTGCTCGCGCCAGTCGCGCTGCGCAAGGTCTGGCAAAATGCGTGCCTTCGACAAAATCAAATAATTCATAAAATTGACTTAACTTTTAAATAGTTTTTTTCTTTTTCTGGGAAAGCATTAGCCAAATTGCTAGCGTGGGTTAGCCCTCCCCTCTCTTCATCTTTTCTAAACACATTTTTCAAATCAACCGAATGTGTCATCTCCAGCACATTTGAAACATCAACTTCCTTTAACTGCTCCGCATAACCCAAAATCTCCCCCAAATCCTTTGCGAGTTTCTCTGTTTCTTTTTCTCCGAACTCAACCCTTGCTAAATCCTTCAAATGCTCAATTTCTTCTTTATGGATGGCCATAACAAGATTTTACGCTAAATTTTAGAATAAAAAAAGCCCTGTGATCTATCATAGTACTTGGGCATAACATCTACTTTATTAATTTCAGAAACTCTTTTTCGCCCATAATTTTAGCGCCAAGTTTTTTCGCCTTATCGTATTTTGAGCCGGGAGAGTAACCGGCGACGACGTAATCTGTGTTTTTGCTGACGGTTTCAGACGGGTCACCGCCTAAATCACGGACTTTTGCTTTTGCTTCGTCTCTCGACATTGATTCCATCTCGCCAGTAAAGACGAAAGTTTTGCCTTGTAACTTGGGGCTTGAAACATGAAGCGCTGGTTTTTCAATTTTAACGCCGGCTTTCTCCAATTTTTCTAAAAATTTTATATTGTGTTCGTCTTGAAACCAATTGCGTATGCTCTCGGCAACTTTTGGCCCGATATCCTGTATGTTTTGTAAATTTTCTGAAGAAAGATTTTTGTATTTTTTTATTAGAAATTGGAAATTGGAAATTGGAAATTGCTTTGCCAAAAGCAAAGCTGTCTCCTCGCCTACGTGCAAAATGCCGAGCGCATAAAGAAAACGAGCAAGTGAAATTTTCCGAGCATTTTTTATAGCCAAGATAATATTTTCGGCGGACTTTTCTCCAAATCTCTCAAGCGGCGCTATGTCGTCTTCTTTTAACTCAAAAATGTCCGCGGCGTCCTGAATTAAGCCGTTATCCAAAAACGCGTCCAAAATTTTTGGCCCCAAACCGTCAATATTGAACGCTTTTCTGGATACAAAGTGGTAAAGATTTTCCCTGTGCATCGCCGGGCAATTTTTATTTACGCATTTAGCCAGCATCTCTTTTTCTTTTTTAGTCGGCTTATTGCAGACCGGACAATGTTTTGGCATATGAAACTCTTTTTCGCGTCCTGTCCGGAGCTCCTTCAAAACTTTTCTGACATCTGGAATAACGTCTCCCGCGCGTCCGACTATCACGCTGTCCCCGATTTTGATGCCCAATCTTTTTATTTCGTCTTCGTTATGAAGAGTAGCGCGGCTCACCGTCACGCCTCCGATTTCAACGGGCCGCAAAATCGCGACAGGCGTAAGAGCGCCGGTGCGCCCAACCTGCACGACAATATCCTCAACTTTTGTCGCCGCCTCCTTGGGAGAAAACTTAAAAGCAATTGCGCCCCTGGGAGCTTTACCAACAACGCCAAGTTTTTTAAAAAGCTCGTTGGAATCAATGCTGATTACAATACCGTCAATGTTATAAGCCAGCTTTTCACGCTTCTCCGCGATTTTTTTATAATGCTTAAAAACTTCCGCCGCGTTCTCGCAGCGCCTCTCTAAATCGCCGCCGGTTTTAAAACCAAGCTCGCGCAGAGTTTTATGCTCTTCGCTATGAAATTCTAAGACGTCCGACGTCTTTAAGACGTCGGACGTCTTAGTAATTAAATCATACGCGAAAAAATCCAGGCGGCGGGAGGCCGTAATTTTTGGATCCAGTTGCCGCAAAGACCCGGCCGCCAAATTTCTGGTGTTGGCGTAAACCTTCCCGCCCTTCTTTTTTTGCCCTCTATTTATTATTTCAAAATTTTTTTTGGTGATGATTGCCTCTCCACGCACCTCCACTCTGCCTTTTTGATCAATCCTCAAGGGAACAGATTCTATTGTCCGGACATTTTGCGTAACATCCTCACCAATCTCGCCGTCTCCGCGCGTGGCTGTATATTTTAAAATTCCGTCTTCGTAAACAACGCTTAAGGCAAGGCCGTCAAATTTCGGCTCTGAATAGAATGGGAAATTGTCCCGAGGTGCCAATTTTTTTATTCTCGCAAGCCACTCCGAAAATTCTTCCTCGGAAAAAACATCTTCCAAAGACATCATTTTGCTTTGATGCCTGATTTTTTTAAATTCTTTCAGGGGCTTGCCCGCAACCCTTTGCGTCGGCGAATCAGGCGTCACCAAATCAGGAAATTCGTCTTCCAATTTTTTGAGTTCGTGCTTAAGCGAATCCAGCGCCTCCTCCGAAATTTCCAACTTATTCAAAACATGATACTGATAGCGATATTTGTCTATCAGCTTTTTTAACTTCTCTATCCGTTCTTTGGCCTCCGATTTGGTCATTTATAAATCTGCCCCACAGAATCTTTTATAAAATTCCAGAGGAGGGAAAAAGGCGAAGGTTCAGTAGCGGAGACGGCTGGTTCCGAAGGCGCGATTGAAAAAATCGTAATCCAGACGCCGATGATTATTGCCATAAGCGCGACGACGATTAACGCAGCAATAGTCCTCCGCTCCGCCTCGGACTTTTTCTGTAAGTTTTCTATGAAATCCAACGGGTGTCTCACGGCGTTTTTAAAATCACGATTTTTGATTCTTCCGCGCTGGGCAGCCCGCTCTTTTTTATCGTGAATTTTTCTTCTGCTTCCGCCCTTTCACCCATTTCTTTCATGAACACCTCGACGCCGTCCAACTTCGCCTTAAGCCCAGAAATTTTATAATGCATCGGGATTATAATCCGCGGCTCAATTTCATTTACAAACTTCGCAGCCGCCTCACTATCAATCGTCTCCTCCCCGCCAACTGGTAAAAATAAAATGTCCGGCGTCCCAAGCGCTTCTTGAATTTCGCTTCGCAAAGCTTCTTCGCCATAATCCCCCAAATGCACAAGGCGCATGCCCTCCCACTCAACTATGTAGATAGTATTTTTGCCTTTTTGCTTGCCGCTTTTTGAATCGTGAAAAGACTCAATGCCGCGGACAATTATTCCTTTAAACTCATATTCTCCGGGACCCGTAATTTTAAAAAGGCCGCTTTCTCCGTCTTTAGCGGTCAGTGCGCCAACATTATTGTGATTTTCGTGCTCGTGCGAAACCAAAACGGCGTCCGCCCCGAATCTTGGCGGAGTAAGTCCCGATTCTTTTGAAAACGGGTCAATTGCGAGCACCGTCTCCCCGCTTTGAATCTTAAAACACGAAAGCCCGTAATAAGTGATAACCATACTAGACAATTTTAGCAAAATAACTATAATCCAATCAATGGCAACGATAGCCACAGAAAAAGATATAATGTCCAGTGACAGCGCCATGGAGGCGCTTCTTAAGGCGCGGCCTATGGCGTTTTTGAAGGTAGGCAATTTAATTGAATGTACGGCGCTTGAGCGTGAAGGCGCAAAAATGTTTTTTGATTTGGGCGCTTACGGGACAGGCGTTATTTATGGCAAAGAATATCAAAACGCCAAAGAGCTTATTAAGAATTTGAAAATCGGCGACAAAATAACCGCAAAAATTGTTGAGCTGGAAAATAACGACGGACTCGTTGAGCTTTCATTAAAAGAAGCCGGGTCGGAAATGATGTGGAAAAACGCCAAGGAACTTAAAGACGCGCAAGAGATAATCAATCTTAAGGTTCTTGAAGCAAACAAAGGCGGCGTTGTTCTTGAGTGGCGCGGCATTAAAGGATTTTTACCCGCATCACAGCTGAAATCCGCGCACTACCCGAAAGTTGAGGGCGGGGACAAAGATAAAATTTTCGACGAACTTACAAAATTGGTTGGAGAAACAATCGGCGTCACCATTTTAGATTTTGAGCCCAAAGAAGACAAATTAATTTTTTCTGAAAAAAGCGCAGAGTCGGAAGATCTTAAACATATTGTTGCAAAATACAAAATCGGCGACACCATTGAAGGAGAAATTACCGGTGTGGTGGATTTCGGCATATTTATCAAAATAGAAGAAAACTTAGAGGGGCTCGCGCACATATCGGAGCTTGACTGGGCTTTAGTCGAAGATCCAAACGCGCTTTTTAAAGTGGGCGAAAAAGTAAAAGCAAAAATTATTGCGATTGACGGAGATAAAATATCGCTTTCTGTAAAAGCGCTGAAACCGGACCCATGGGAAGTAAACAAAGAAAAATACAAAAAGGGAGATATCGTGGAAGGCAAAGTTTTGCGGCTAAACAAGTTTGGGGCGTTAATAACTTTGGAAACCGGAATTTACGGCCTCGCCCATATTTCAGATTTCGGCACCGAAAAAAAGATGCGCGAGACGGTTGAAATCGGCCAAACCTACATTTTTCAAATCGTAAACTACAAACCCGAAGACAAAAAACTCTCTTTTTCACTTTTGGGAAAACCTGGCGAACCCCCGCGAACGCCTCCGACGGAGGTAGCGGAAAAAAAATAAAAGCCAGATTGCTCTGGCATTTTGGTGATTTTTATTTTTCCCAATTTATTATTTTTTGGATAGCATCGTCCAACGAAAGCGTTGTTGCGTGCATTATCTTATATCCTTCCACCCACGTGCCGTATTCTTTTACATATTCTAAGTGTCCAGCATTGCGCTCTTTACAATACCCATTTCTTTGTAAAACAAGAAAAAGCGGGGTTAAATTTTCTTCGGCATCCTTCAGATTTTTACCCTCCATGTAAATTTCAAATTCACGGTAGCGGCCCCCTTCGCCAGCAGTTGTATACTTATAGACAGTAAATTTAAACAGCATTAGATATTCTTCAATCTTTCTGAAGGCTAGCACCGCCACCGCATTTCGTCAAGAAAAAACAAATTTGCAATTTGAGCGCTATAGCTGTGAAATTGCAAATTATAAGTTTTTTAAGTTCCCAATCGCCTCTTCCAGCAGTTCAAAATAGAGATTAAGCCCGATGCGGAAGGCGACGCCGGATTGGGTGCGGCCAAGAATATTCCCGGCTCCGCGAATCTCGAGGTCTTTTTTCGCAAGTTCCAGCCCAGCGCCCAGCCAAGAGTATCTCTCTAATGCATCCAGTCTTTCTGCTGCTCTTTCTTTTAATATATGCGTGGGATAAAGAAAATAAGCAAAAGCTTCTCTGTGTCCCCTGCCGATCCTGCCTCTTAATTGATGCGCCTGCGAAAGACCGAGCCGCGTGGAATCTTCCACAATCAAAGTATTTACATTGGAAAGATCAAGCCCATTTTCGATAATTGTCGTGGAAATCAAAAGATTTAATTTTCCTTCGCGAAATTCGCGCATCGTTTTTATAATTTTCGCCTCCGGCATCCTGCCATGCAAAATACCGACTTTTAAATTTTTCAACTTTAAATTTTGAATCTCATCCAAAAACTGCGGAATCTTGTGAATACGATTCGCCAAAAAATAAATCTGTCCATGGCGCGAGAGTTCAAAATCAATCGCATCCCTCATTATTTTTTTGTTTTTCGGCAAAACAAAAGTTTTAATTTCCATCCTGCCGTCAGGCGGCGTTTCTATTGTAGAAATTCGCCGAATGCCGGAAAGCGCGAGATGCAAAGTCCGCGGAATCGGGGTGGCGGAAAGTGTCAAAATATCCAAAGCCGGATTTTCTTTTTTGAATTTTTCTTTATGCGATACGCCAAATTTCTGCTCTTCGTCAATTATCAGCAAACCCAAATTCTTAAAATTAACCCTGTGCCCCAAAATTTTATGCGTGCCAATTACAATATCAATGCTTCCGGATTCAACTTTTTTTAAAATTTCCTTGATTCTTTGATTGTTTTCAAGCCGAGTAAGCCGCGAGATAATAACGCCAAATTTTTCCAATCTGTCTTTAAAAACCTCCGCGTGCTGATCAGCTAAAATTGTAGTCGGAGCAAGCACCGCGGCTTGCTTTTGATTCAAAACTGCGCGAAAAGCCGCAAGCATAGCAACTTCTGTTTTTCCAAAACCAACATCGCCAGTAAGCACGCGGTCCATCGGCTCCGGGCGCGACATATCAGAGAAAATTTCATCCAAGGCTTTTTTTTGGCCGGGCGTGTATTCGTAAGGAAAATAGGAAATCAGCTCTTCTTCCAAATCGCCAAAAGCATCGTACGGTTTCCTTTCCGCGGTTTTCCTTTCTGCCAAAGTTTTTAAAAGTTCTTTGGCGTATGCCATGATATCTTCTTTGGCCCTTTTCTTTGTCAATTGCCAAGCAGCGGTGCCCAGTCGGTAAATCTCCGGTTTTTTGAAACCGAGATAAGGCGCAATCCTTTTCGATTGCGTTTTTGGGACAAAAAGTAGGTCGGGCTGATTGGGGCGTTCCCGGGGAGCAGCGTATTCAATAATAATGTCCGCGTCTTTCTGCGTTTCGGCCTGCGTTAATCCGCGATATACACCGATGCCGTGGTCAATATGAACAACATAGTCGCCCGGATGAAAAATTGCTGCGCCCGGAGAAACGCTGCCGAGCGGGAAGAAACCGCTTGGCTCCTCGAAACCTGGTTTTGAGACTGCCAAAAAACCAGGTTTCTTCCCGCCAGGCGGTCTCGAGGAGCTTGGCGATATTGAGGGGTGAGGCGCGGTAAAAATCTCCATCAAAAAATTCCCTTCAAACTCAATCGCGAAAACTTTATCCGAATTTATTGGAAAAATATGCACAACCCCGCCGCGCTGAGAAAATTCCCCGCGATGCTCTGTTTCCCACACTTTTGTGTATCCAAGCTCCGCAATGTTTCTTAAAAATTCGGAAAGCTTGATTTTCTGCCCCGTTTCAAAAATTAACGCGTTCCTCTGCCAAAACTGATTTGTCGCCCGATTTTCTTCAATCTCTTTAAAATTCTGCGAAAACCAACCCGCCCCTTTTTCCAAAAAGAGGGGGGTAACCGCAACTATTAACAATTTATTTAAACTTTTCTCCAGTTTCTAAACCTTACCAAAAATTTGACAGAGAATCAATGATTAAACTCACTCATTGCGCGGTCGTAGCCATCGGTTATTATCGTCTCAAGTGCGTCGGAAATTTTTCGCAAAACTTTTTTGAAAATTTCCAGCTCCGATGGTTTGAATTTGCCAACTATAAACTCGATCACCTCTTTTTGCGGCGGCTTGTGCTTGGGCGAGACGCCGACGCGGATTCTGACGAAGTTTTTTGTTTTAAGCGCGCGCATTACCGACTCCACGCCTTTGTGCCCGCCGGAGCTTTTGCCGTAGGAAATCTTAAATCTGCCAAGCAGCAAATCCAAATCATCATGGATAACAATCAGCTCTTTCATTTCTTTCTTTGGGCGAATCAATTTGGCAGCAGCCTGTCCAGATTTATTCATAAATGTTTCCGGCAAAGCAACTGTTATCTGCGCGCTTTTGGAAATAAGGGAGTTGGATTTCTTATCATATTCAAAATCAGAAAAACCCATTTTTTTCGCAAAATACTCCGCCGCCATTCTGCCAGAATTGTGCCTTGTATTTTCATATTCCTGCCCGGGGTTGCCTAAGCCCAAAATTAAGCGTATCATATATAAGTATTATGGAGGAACGAAAAGAAAACGCAATTTGGGAATTTGTAAAAGTGGTTGTTATATCGGTTGCCATTGTCTTGCCGATCCGCACATATATTGCGCAGCCCTTTATAGTATCCGGCGCGTCCATGGAACCTAATTTCCATGACGGAGAATATTTGATAATAGACGAGCTGACTTACGCGTTTCAACAGCCAAAGCGGGGCGAAGTAATAGTGTTCCGATATCCGCTGAAACCTTCTGAATTTTTCATAAAAAGAATTATCGGTCTGCCAAACGAAACGGTGGAAATCAGCAACGGAAAAATCTTGATAAATAATTCCGAGCTTGCGGAATCATACTTTTCGGAAGTTGTCGGAACAAGCCAAAATATTAATATTAAAATGATCCTTGCCAAAAACGAGTACTTTGTTTTGGGCGACAATCGCCCACACAGCTCCGATTCGCGATTCTGGGGCGCGCTACCAAAAGAAAAAATCATGGGCCGAGTCTTACTAAGATTGTGGCCGGTAGCGAAAGCTGGCATACTATAAAAGCAAATATGGCCAAGAAATCAAAAAGGGAAATGATACATTCGCCGAAAGGCATGCATGACATGCTCCATGAAGATATCGGGTATTTAGAACGCATTTTGGAAAACGCGCACGATATTGCCGAATTTTATGGATTTACGCCCATTAAAACGCCTCACTTGGAAGCAGCCGAACTTTTTTTGCGCCCATTGGGAGAAACTAGCGACGTAGTCGAAAAAGAAATGTACACGCTTCGTACGAAGGGCGGCGATTTTTTGGCGCTCCGGCCGGAAGGCACCGCGCCGATCGTGCGCGCCTACTTCGAAAACGGCATGGGAAGCTTTCCGCAGCCGGTTAAACTTTATTATGAGGGGTCGTTTTTCCGGCACGAAAAACCGCAAAGGGGGCGGTTTCGGGAATTTAGACAATTTGGCGCTGAAGTTTTGGGGGGGGATGACGCTGTTTTGGACGCTTTAATTATAAAAATTGCCTACCTGATTTTGCGTGAAATAGGATTTTCCGCCAAAAATCTTTTAGTCCGCATAAACAGCATAGGCGACAAAGAATGCCGCCCTATTTACAAAAAAGAGCTGACTAATTATTACCGCAAAAAATTTAATTATCTTTGCAAAGACTGCAAGCGCCGCTTGAAAGATAATCCGATGCGCATTCTGGATTGCAAAGAGCCGGAATGCGTTGAAATCAAGGCGCAAGCGCCGCAGATGATTGAGCATCTCTGCGAAACGTGCAAAGCGCATTTTAAGTCGGTTTTAGAATTTTTAGACGAAGGACAAATCCCCTACCTTTTGGATAATTATTTGGTTAGAGGGTTTGATTATTACGGGCGCACGGTTTTTGAAATTTTTTTGGAAGATGATTTGCAAAAAAACGATGGCGGCGCAGAGTCAACAGGGCCGGATGAAAACAAGACGCCCAAAATCGCGCTGGCCGGTGGCGGCAGATACGATGAGCTGGCGGTAATTTTAGGCGCGAAAAATCTGCCGGCGGTAGGCATGAGCATGGGCCTTGAAAGAATTATTCACGAAATGAAGCGGCTGCAAATAACGCCGCGGACCCGAACGGAAATTAAGGTATTTTTGATTCACATCGGTCCTGCCGCGAAAAAACGCAGTTTTACCTTGATGGAAGAGCTTCGCGCAGCTGGCATAAGCGCCGGAGAATCCATTTCGCGCGATAATCTAAAAACCCAGCTCAATGTTGCAGCAAAAATAGGCGCGAAACTGGCTTTGATCTTGGGGCAAAAAGAAGCCATGGACGGCACAATACTCGTGCGCGACATGGTTGAGAGCGCCCAAGAAACCGTCCTGCAAAGCAAACTTATAGAAAAAATAAAGGCTAAGTTAAAGAAAAAATAAGCCGTTACCGTTCATAATAGCGCCGAAGTTATAGTATGTAGATAAAAATTGCTCGCGGAGGTGAAAATTGTCTAAATCAAACTTCGATAAAATAGAAATAAATGCAGATACGCTGCATAAAACTGCAATACAGAATATCACATGGAAAAATATTACAGAAGAAGTAAACGGGATTGTAGCCAAAGCCGGATTGGTTGAAGGCTCAGTTTTTCTCAAAATTTTGCATACCACTGCGGTTATCATATTAAATGAGCCGGAGCAGGGTTTGGTGGAATACGATATACCGCGTTTGCTCAATAGATTGTGCCCAAAGAAATCTCCC
This sequence comes from Candidatus Giovannonibacteria bacterium RIFCSPHIGHO2_02_FULL_45_13, assembly GCA_001778635.1. GTDB lineage: Bacteria > Patescibacteriota > Minisyncoccia > UBA11713 > 2-01-FULL-45-33 > GWA1-44-25. Next base: position 12,924 of record MFHO01000033.1, read on the forward strand.
AATGGAGAATACAAACACGATTCGGCGGAAAGATTGGTTAAAATGCCCGGTGAGCCAAAAAACGCCCCATCGCACCTTCGTTCGATTATGCTGAATTGCACCGGAGGCGTTGAGGTGCTTGTGCACGAATCAGAGCTGGTATTAGGCACATTTGAGAGGATATTGTTTTTTGACTTAGACCCGGATAATCATTATACGCGCGAAATTGCGTTCCAGATCCGGCACCTTTGTTTAAAAGTTTAAAAAAGGCTAGCTTGCTAGCCTTTTTTATTCACAAAAGGCTATGCCGAAGTTCGTGGTATAATAAAAATATGCAAGATCAAGAGCCTAAAAAAATTCTGGGCGGTTTGATAGCCGCGTTTTCATTGATTATTATCGTAGGACTTGTTTGGTTTTTTTCTTTCAGCCCGGCCTCTCCAATAGGCGCCGGGTGGTTTTTATTTAGTTTTGCCGCCGGGCTCTCAATGATTATACTTCCATGCACACTCCCATTGGCTTTTGTAATCGTGCCTCTTTCTATGGGAAAAGGAGTTGCCAAGGGATTAAAAATTGCTCTCGCGTTCAGCTTGGGCATTGCCATCACCTTGAGCTTATACGGCGTGCTGGCGGCTTATTTTGGAGAAGTGGCTGTTGGCACCTTGGGCGCGCCTTTGGAAGTGGTGAAAAATTGGCTTTACTTTATTGCCGGACTTTTTGCATATATTTTCGCCTTAGGCGAGCTGGGTCTTGTGAGGTTTCGAATGCCGACATATAGCGGAGCATACCCCAGTTTTATACAGCGCCAAGGCGACGTTTTTAAGGCTCTGCTTTTGGGTTTATTTTTAGGCAATATCGGCATCGGATGCCCGCATCCCGCCACTCCATTGATTCTTACGAGGATCGCCGTATCCGGGGATATTTTTTACGGGTGGCTGCTTTTTTTTGTGCATGCCGCCGGGCGCGTTATTCCGCTCATACTTTTGGCGATTTTAGGGATACTTGGTTTAAACGCTCTTTCTTGGCTTACCTCGCGCAGAGAGAAGATAGAGCGCGCAACTGGCTGGGCAATGGTGTTTGTGGCGGCGTTTATTTTGGTGCTTGGGCTTTTCTCGCACGACTGGTGGGTCTGGTCCGGCACCCATTCGCTTCTTGAGACCATCACGCAGGAAGAAAGATTTGTTGGAATAATATCCGAGCGTTTTCAATCTTTCGTGCCGCACATTCACGGATTTGATGAGCTTGAAGGCAAAACAGGTCTTTTTGGTTTGCCGCTATGGCTTGGTAATTGGGTTCTTTTGGCGTTGTGGATAATTCCGTTTTTTTGGTACTGGCTCGTAAAAGGCGGCGGGCTTGCCTCGCCGAGTCAAGGCGGGCGGCTCTTATTTTGGTTTTTTGTCACGCTGTCTTTATTTTTGTGGCTTCTTTTTGGATATACAATCCCGCATTGGTTTCAGGAACACAAAGCCTTAGGGGACGTAGAAGCGCTTCCTGTAGAAATTGATATAGTTCCGCGTACGGAGCTCGGAATAGGAGCCCTGGTTGGTTTTGAACTTAAAATACAAGATCGGTCCGGCGAGCCTCTGAATGAAGTTTTAGAATATTCCCATGAAAGATTGATTCATGTTTTGATTATTCACGAAGATTTTAAGCTTTTTAATCATTTTCATCCGGAAGATTTTACAGTGCTTACTGAAGATATGTTTAGGACAGGCGTATTCCCGTTTGCTTTGACTTTCCAAAAAGAAGGAAGATATATCGTGGCTGTAGACTTTACGCACAAGGGACACGAGGTCGCTTTTACCAAGACTTTTGATGTTGGCCAAAGAAAACCTAGTGCGCTTTTGAAAGATTTTTCTAAAAAGGGCAAATTTAACGGCTTAGATGTTGTGATAGAAATTGATCCGGCCAATTTGGTTTTTAATGAAAAGAGTCATTTCAAATACAGCTTTTCAAGAGGCGGGGTTGGAGCAGGTATTGCTCCAACTCCGGTTGCGGATTTGGAACCATACCTTGGCGCGCCAATGCATTTCGCAATAGTTTCGGCAGATCTTTCAAGTTTCGCGCATACTCATGGGACATTATCTGCGGAGGAAGAAGAACATCACGGATGGCGAGCGGTTTCCGAAGCTTTGGCGCATGAAGGCGAGGAAGAAGATTCAAGAAAAGAAAAAGGTGAAGCCACTAAGCTCCCCAACAAGTTCGGTCCAGACATTTTTCTCAATTACACTTTTCCGTACCCCGGCATCTACACAATCTTCGGCGAAGCCAGGCATCAAGGCAAAGTAATTCTCACCAAATTCATGGTTGAAGTTGGCGCAGATCAAGATGGGGCAATGCCCGCCCCCAACGAGCATTAAACAAGAATCCGATTATATCCCATATTCGTACGAATTAGGGAGAGAAGATAAAAACAAAAACCGCTTTTAGCGGCGGCTCTTTTTGTGTTTACGGATCATTTCTCTATGAACAATTTCGTTTATAGCCAACTGTGTATTTTTTGCAGTTTTTCAAATTCTTCAAGCACCAGTAACTCTATGTATTCACCATGAGTGTATGGCATTATTTCAACGCATTTGTTTAGAGCTTTGTTGGCGTCGCGGCTTAAATAAATCACTCTCCGAACCATCGGCCCGACTTGCAATACACCTCGCTTGCGTTTCATTAAAACCCCTCTTTCTAAAAGAGATTGTAACATGCGCACTATTTAGGTCAACGTCTACTCTGGCTTGATAGTGTATCCGAGTTCGGATACGGCTTTGGCGATGCCTTCGTCCGAAATTTTTGCGTCGTCATACTCCACTTCGGCTTTTTTGGAATTGTAATCAACAGAAACGTTTTTAACGCCATCGGTATTGGATAAATACATCTGAATCCCCGTGGCGCACGCGCCGCAGTGCATCCCCTCTACGTTATATTTTTTCTTAATTATTGCCATACCTTATTTTAATATCTTCTCTGGCGAATTTTGGTTCTTTGTAGCGTTTAAGGAGAAGAGAATTGGTGACGACGGAAACCGAAGAAAATGCCATGGCGAAACCGGCGATTTCCGGGCGCAGGGCAAAACCGTAGATTGGGTAGAGAGCGCCGGCCGCAATCGGAATCGCTAAAATATTATAAATAAACGCCCAGAAGAAATTTTCCCATATTTTGCGGAGGGTTCTTCTTGAAAGATCAATTGAAGTCACAACGTCACGCAAGTCGTCTTTGATTAAAATTATCTCGCCAGTTTCAATCGCTACGTCGGTGCCGGAGCCGACAGCAATGCCGAGATCCGATTTCGCGAGAGCCGGAGCATCGTTAATGCCATCTCCCACCATTGCGACAACTTTACCCTCTTTTTGAAGAGTTGCAATCAGTTCCTCTTTTTTTTGCGGAAGGACTTTGGCGTAAACTTTATTTATGCCAAGTTGTCTGGCTATGGCCTCCGCTGTTTTTTCATTGTCTCCGGTAATCATCACAACTTCCTTCTCCATTTTTTGCAATTCCGCGATGGCTTCTTTAGCATATTCTTTTAACGTATCGGCGAGCGCAAGTATGCCGATTATTTTCTGATCCAGCGCGGCGTAAATTACTGTCTTTGCTTCGTTTTGCAGTTTTTCAACGTCGTTTTTGTGCTGCGAAACGTCAATGCCGTTTTCCTGCATTAAAGTTTCGTTCCCAACCAAAATCCCGCGCCCATCATAAGTCGCGGAGATTCCCTTTCCCGAAACCGCCTTAAAATCTTTCGGCGAAGGAATTGCTTTTATAGCCTCCGCCGCTTTTATCACGGCTTTTGCCAGCGGGTGCTCGGAGCCGCGTTCTGCCACAGCCGCGTAAAAAAGCAGGTCTTCTTTTGAGACACCGAATGGCAAAGCATCCGTGACCGCGGGCTCCCCTTTTGTAAGTGTTCCTGTTTTATCAAACGCTACGGTTGTAATTTTGTGCGCCTTCTCCAGTGTCTCGCCTCCCTTTATCAAAATTCCCGACTCCGCTCCTTTGGCTGTTCCAACCATAAGCGCGGTTGGCGTGGCCAGTCCCAAAGCGCACGGACAAGAAACAACCAAAACTGCGACCGAAAAGAGAAGCGAAGCCGCAAAGTTTAGCCCCAAAATAAAATACCACAGCGCGAACACGATAAGCGAAAAAACAACTACAGCCGGTACAAAGTATTCCGATATGCGATCCGCGACATCCTGAATCGGCGCGCGGGACGCTTGAGCTTCTTCAACCAGTCTTACGATTTGATAAAGCAATGTGTCTTTGCCAACTTTAGTCGCTTTGCATTTCAAGAATCCCTCGGCATTCGTCGTTGCTCCTATTACCGTATCGCCAGGTTTTTTGTTTACCGGAAGAGATTCTCCGGTCACCACTTTTTCATCTATATGAGAATTTCCTTCAAGAATTATTCCGTCGGTGGGTATTTTCGTACCAGGTTTTACCAAAAACACATCGCCCGTTTTTAAATCCTTAAGATCAATTTCGATTTCTTTACCATCCCGTTCCACAATTGCTTTAGGGGGCGCAAGGCTCAAGAGCTTCCTCACCGCCTCGCCAACTTTTCCGCGCGATTTTGCCTCAAAATATCTTCCCAAAATAATAAAGCTGATAAGCGCCGCGGAAGATTCCCAGTACGGATGATCGAACCCTCCCCAAAAAGTTTGCAGCCACGGATAGCTCCATGAAAATAAAAATCCGATAACGCTATAAAGATAAGCCGCCGTGGTGCCCAAAACAACTAACACATCCATGCTGGCCGATCCGGCCCGAAGAGCGGTCCAGGCATTGCGGTAAAACGGCCAGCCGACTCCGAACTGAATCGGGGTCGTCATTATCAGATAAATCCAGTTAAGATCAATAAAATATCCGCCCAAAGTTACGGCGTGAATATGCTGGAGGTTGAGCATGTGCACGGCCATGTAATAAATTATGATGGGGGTTGCAAGAGCGAAAGAAATAATTGTGCGCTTTTTTAAAGATCTGATTTCGTCAAGCCGCGCCTTTTCTGCAGCCTCTTCCTCGCTGACGCCTTCTCTTGGTAAGATTAAGGTGTAGCCAAGCTTTTTGACGAGATTGTTGATGTCTTCAATTTTGACCGCCGAAGGGTCGTATTCTAAAAGCAGTTTTTCGGAGCCATAGTTGGCGTTTGCGCTAGCTACACCCTTGGTCCTTTGCAGAGTTTTGGTGATTAAAATAGCGCACGAAGCGCAATGCATACCTTTGATTTTATAAACAATTTTTTGAGTAGCCATGATTAAATTATACATTAAAATACTAGCATGAACAAATTTGTTAAATTACTTTTTTTCGCAATTTTTTTGATAGCCAGCGGCGTTGTCTATCAGGTTTATTACCGCCCGCCGGGAATCGGGCCTATAAAGGCCTCTGGCAACATTATTGAAATAGAAATGCGCGTGAAAGAAAACGAGTGGCAGTGGAATCCTGCAGAAATACGTATAAAAGCCGGTGACTCGGTTAAGCTTAAAATTTTTAATGAAGATAATTACGATCATGGCTTTGCCGTTGAAGCCTTCGGTATAAACAAGCGCCTGTTTCCCAGGCGCGAAACACAGATAGAATTTACAGCCTCCCGCGCCGGCAGTTTTTCATTTTACTGCTCCGTCCCCTGTGGCCAGGGGCATTACGACCAAGTCGGGACGCTTTTTGTGGAGGAGTAATCCAAACGTCAAACATCCAATGTTTGACAAAACATGGTTACTTGATAAGATGGACGAATGCCCAGAGCGAGATTAGCGAAAGGCGAGTATTTTCATGTTTTTAATCGCGGCGTCGAAAAGCGGTTAATTTTTCATGACGATTACGACAGGTGGCGTTTTTTAACGTTAC
>MFHO01000034.1 GCA_001778635.1 Candidatus Giovannonibacteria bacterium RIFCSPHIGHO2_02_FULL_45_13
TGCCGTCTAATAAAATCTTGAAACGCGAAACATGAAACTTGGAACTTAATTTTAATTTTTTAAGACATCTGCCTACCGCCAGACGCGCTGCGGCTGAAATCCCAATCTTATCAATAATTTGCGCACCAATTGAGGCTGTAGCCACGCTTAATGCTTCATGTTTCAAGTTCCATGATTTGATTTTTTCAAGCCATTCCCCTCTTTGTTTTACTGAAAGCTTTTTGGAGTCTTTTATTCCGCGCAAATCAACTCTCCCCTTCTTTAAAATAGCCCCAACAGTCAACGGGCCGGCAAGACATCCTCGCCCCACTTCGTCTATTCCGATAATATAGTTTCGCTTCATGTTTCCAGCATATCAGCATAATGGCAAAACAAAAAAGCCGCCGATTTACTCGGGGCTTATTCCGGTTCAGATTGGGATTGGGCGAACTCATAGCGCTCTTTCAAATTTTGGAGTAAAATCTCAAGCGCGCTTATATTGCGCCCGGGGAAATCTGTCGCGATTGCCCGTGCGATGCGCCTCTCTACGTCACTCAACTCAAAAAGATCCGGATGCCTAAGAAGAAATCTTTGCAAGCACCTTATTATGCTTGCCCGCGCCCAAAACTCATCGCATTTTCCTTCGGGGCCGAGCGCATCGATCATCCTGTCTAAAAGACAAATCGACGGCGGCTGGCTGGCATAAGACATGATTATCCCAACCGCATCCTCAACTCTGTCGTAAGGAAAAGTAAAAAACGCTGTTGCGGCTTCTTCGGCCAAAAACTCGCGCATAAGCTTAAGTTCTTTCTCATCAAATTCTTCACCGAAGTAACTCCCGAAATAAAGCCGCCAGAGAAGACCAAGCGCTTCAGTGCTCCGTTCAACCCTAACGCTTTCAAACAGTTTTTTCCGCGAGCTAGGACTGCTAAGGTCTATTTTGTTGAGCGCCCCTATATGCACCTTAAAATTTTTGACGATCATGATCAACTCCCCTTTCTCGGTTTTTATCTAAGGTCAACCTAGCATATCCAAAAAATTTCGTCCAGCCTTTCCTGTTCGTAAAAAACACGCTATTATTTCAATATGGAGACAAAGACGGGGCCGAAGGACGTATTTTTGCATCTTTTATCAAGCATCGCGCTTTACGTAAGCGCTGGGAGTTTCGCCGCGCTTATTTTTAATTACGTAAATGTTTTGCTTCCGGATACTGTATCGGATAATTATTATTCCCTGCTTGCGGCCTATTCAGCTATCCGCTGGTCTTTGGCAATTTTGATAGTAGTTTTTCCGGTTTACGTTTGGTCTGTTTGGTTTTTGAATAAAAGTTACGCTGCATCTCCCGAAAAGCGCGAAATGAAAATAAGAAAATGGCTGCTTTATTTCACGCTATTCGCGGCAGGGATAATTGTTATCGGAGACTTCGTAACCCTGATTTACAATTTTTTACAGGGAGAGCTGACTTTGAGGTTTTCGCTCAAGATTCTTGCAGTATTCGCTGTGGCAGGAGGAATTTTCGGATATTATATTTTAGATATTAAAAATAAAGCGCCGCAGAAAATTTTTGCCTACGCCGCGTCTTTTGTCATGTTAATCGCTATTATTGCCGGTTTTTTCGTCGCCGGCTCTCCAAAAGAAGAGCGCGCCCGCAGATTTGACGACCAAAGAATCCAGCATCTCCAGATGATTCAATCAGAAATTATAAATTTCTGGATCAAAAAGGCTGCTTTGCCGAAAACCTTGGATGAGCTTAACGATCCAATCCGCGGAGTTGTCATCCCTAAAGACCCGGAAACCAACGCGGCTTATATTTATGAAATAAAAGACAAAGAAAATTTCAAACTTTGCGCGGCTTTTAATCTGCCGAGTTTTGGTTCGCAAGGAAAAACTGAAAGACCATTTTTGCCGGACAGTTACTACGGCGCGTTGCTCCCAGCAGAAAATTGGCAGCACGATGTCGGCTACACATGTTTTGATCGCAAAATTGACAAAGATTTGTATAAACCAGAAAAAACGAGATAGCTATTGACAAGAGGATAGCCATTTGCTATACTCAAAATTAGAGAAAAACTACAAAAAGGAGGGGTTGAAAAATGGAGACTTGGAGCGAGTTTCAATGGTGGCACGTAGCTTTAATGGGGTTTGTCTGGCTGGGGCCAATTACTGCCTTTATGCTGATGCAGAAGCGTGCATCAAAGCTCGTAACAGATAGAGAGCATCTGACTGGGTTGGGCATCATCGGATTGATCACATCGTTTTTTTGGCTAATTATCTACCCATTTTTTGTAACAATGACAGATTCTTCTATGCAAAACTTCTTTATGGGTCAGATGAGTAAAAAGGTTGCTGTGGTGGACAAAAATGATAACATCATCGCTTACAACTTGCGATTTGCATTTCTAAAGCCCTGGCCGCTGTCAGAGTACCGCATTGTAAGCTATCCAACGGAAATCAGCTTTGCCATCCACATCCAGCCCATCACCAAAAATCCGAAAGTGGTGCCGCTGGAAGTGTACATAGCAGTCAGGATCCGCGACGGTATAAGTGGAGAGCAAATCAGGGAATACATCTTGAGCCAAAAAGGGCAGGAGTTCGCGGCGCTGGAATTTAAAAAACAAGTTTTTGATTTCCTCCAGCACCGCCTTCCGCAAGACGAAGCAATGCGACTCAACCCGTTTGACCCCTCTTCCATTGAGCGTCTCCACAAACTTCTGTCAAAAGAGCTCAATCATAGGCTTGAATTTCATGAGGTGACTGACGTTTGGCTATACATCCGCTAAAATCAGCGATCTCTCCGAGCAGCTTCCCCCGAAGCTGCTTTTATTTTTATTCGTGCTTTGACCGCAAAATTGACAAAGATTTATACAAGCCAGAAAGGCCTCGCTAAATAAAAATAATTTGATTTACTCAAAAAATAAAAACCGGGGCGTTGGCCTCGGCTATTGTAGTTTGATATCAGACTTTTTGCTCAACCGATCCATTATGCCATCCAGTTCGTATCTTTTGCCGTCTTTGGCAATAACAGAGTTTTCGCGAACCGCTTCATCAAGTTCTAGTCTTACGGTGCGGATACTGTCGCCAACTTGCCAACTTAGACGAGTGAGCTTACCAACGCGTGGAAGCTCGCCTGCAACTGTCATAGCCGCAACCATAAGTTGCGGTCTTGCGATGTCATGATAAAAGTGATAAGTAAACCCTCCAATAGTCAGCGTTTTAATCAGACGCCAGTTTTCGGCCGTAAAATCCGGCATTTTGCTGTCTTTTTTTGAAATCAGCACTGTTCACCCCCTTTCTGTTTTCTTTTTACTCTTTTTTTATCATACACCCACTACCGCCTTTTTGCTAATACCACTTCAGCCTCTTCAAATTTTATGGAGAGCAATTTTGAAATGCCGTCCCCTCCCATTGTGACGCCGTAAAGCACGTCCGCGGCTTTCATTGTTTCGCGGTTATGTGTAATAACTATAAGCTGGGTTTTTTTGCCGAGCTCGCGGAGCATCGCGGCGTATTTTGCGGAATTGGCTTCATCCAAAGCCGCGTCGGTTTCGTCCAAAACCAAAAATGGCGGCGGGTTTGCCGTGGACATCGCAAAAAGAAGAGCAATTGATGTAAGCGCTCTTTCACCGCCGGAAAGCATATTTAAAGATTTTATGCGCTTTCGCGGAATGTCAACGTTGATATCTAAACCCGGCTCTTCTTCAATTTCTTCCCGCCAGCTTTCGTCTTCGTCTTTTTCTATTTTCTGCGGCTTGGACATTTTAATTTCCGCCTTTCCTCCGCCGAAAATTTCTCGAAAAAACTCGCCAAAAAGTTTATTGATTTTAGCAAGCCCGGCATCAAAATCCCTCTCTACGCGCATTTCCAGCTCCTCAAAAATTTCTTTGAGGCTTTTTGTGGTTTCTTGCAAATCTTTCAGCTCCTTGTCCAAAAATTCGTCGCGTTTTTTTGTCTCATCATATTCTTTAAGAACCTCTTCATTCACGCCTCCCGCTTCTTCAAGGCGAATTCGGAGTCTCTCTATCTTTTTTTTGAGATCTGCGCGGGCAGAGCCGCTTAACAACTCCCCAAATGGCCTTGCGTTTTGAAGAATGCCGCCGAAATCAAATTCCAGTTCCTTTTTTAAAACGCCGGTCTTCTCTTCACTCGCGTAAACATCCCTTAAATTATCTTTGATTTTCGCGAGCTCCTCCATCCTGCCTCTCAAAAACGCGCCTTCTTTTTGAAGTTTTATCGCGCGGATTTCATAATTTTTCTGAAGCTCAAGCTTTTTGGCGGAAATTTCTTCCTCTTCTTTTTCTAAGCCCAAAATTACTTCTTTTAACTGGCTCGTGTTTCCGCGCGGAGTTGATCTGCCGCCTACTCCGTTAAGCGATTCCAAAAAACTATAAATTTTTTGTGTCGCGGCGAAAATCGTGTTTCTCACCGCCTCCATAGTCCCGGAGCGGGAGGCGGCCTCCAAATCCGAAACTACCTCCATCAGCACAGCCTTTATTTTCTCTTTTGACACGCCATCCCCAATCGCGCGCGCGGTAGAAGTCGCTTCCATCCTTCCGGCCTCGCGCTCAAGTTCCCGTCTGCGGCGAGCGAGCGAGCTTAACGCTTCATCGAGTTTGTTCGTTTCGGCAAAAAACTTTTCGGCTTCGCCTTCTTTCCCCAGCCCTTCTTCGCTTTCGCGGATTTCTTTTTCTAAAATCCCGGCGCGCTCTTCCAGCGGCCGTTTGCGGCTTTCGACTTCCGCCTCTTCATGCGCGAGCGTTTTTAACTCGCGGCCGACATATTCCTTTTCCAACGCATCCAGGTTCTTACGCAATTCGCTGGCGTTTTTCATCTTTTCCGTCTGCAAAGCGAGGTATTTAAGATGCGGCGCTATTTCCCGCCGTAAAGATTCAACCTGCCTTACGTTTTCTTCTGTTGCGGCAAGTTTTCTTTCCGCCTCCGTTTTTTTAAGCTCAAAAATTTTAAGCCCCAAAGCCTCTTCAACCATGGACTTCCGTTCTTTCGGCGAAGCATAAAGTATGCGGTCCGAATCGCCTTGAGCAATAATGTGATGCTGGGAAGCCCCCAATCCGACTTTAGACAAAAGCTCAATAATGTCTTTTAATCTGACCTGCGAATCGTTAAGAACGTAGTCATTTATTCCATCCCTGTAGACGCGCCGGGACATCGCCACTTCATCAAATTCTACCGGGAATGCCTTATTTTTGCCCGCCTGCTGCCCGCCTGCCGGACGGGCAGGATCGGGCAGGTTATTAAAAATTAAAGAAGCCGAGGCTTTGGAGAGCCTGGAAACACTGCGGGAGGCATCGCCGCCTCCGCCAAAAATCAGATCTTCGCCCTTTTTTCCACGGAGATGCTTGAAACTTTGTTCTCCCAAAACCCAACGGATTGCGTCGGCAATGTTGGATTTGCCGGAGCCATTTGGGCCGACGATGGCCGTTATGCGTGTTGGAAATTCCAAGGAAACCGCCTTAGCAAACGATTTAAAACCGGATATTTCTAACCGCTTTAAGAGCATAATAGATTTAATCCTAGCAATGCGCAAAAAAATTGTCTAGAATATTATCATCATGTCTTTCGTTCACTTGCACACGCACTCTCATTACTCGCTGTTGGATGGGCTCGCGAAAATTGACGATTTGGTAAACGGCGCTAAACACTTTGGAATGCCCGCGTTGGCTTTGACCGACCACGGCAATCTTTACGGCGCGATTGAATTTTACAAAGCCTGCAAAAAAGCTGGCGTAAAACCGATCATTGGCCTAGAAGCTTATATGGCAGCTGGTTCTCTTTATGAAAAACGCCCAAGAGTTGACGACAAACGCTACCATCTGATTTTGCTTGCCAAAAACTTCGAGGGGTATAAAAATTTGGTGAAGCTTGCCACGGTGTCGCACTTAGAAGGCTTTTATTATAAGCCGCGAATTGACCGCGAAATTTTAAAAAAGCATTCGGCAGGACTCATCGGCCTTTCTGCGTGCATGACCGGAGAAATCCCAAGGGCGCTTCTTTCCGATGACGAGGCGCGGGCGGAAAAACTGCTCTTGGAGTATCAAAATATCTTCGGGAAAGACAATTTTTTTATAGAAATTGGAAGCCATCCGAATGTCCCGAACTATGAAACACTCAAAAAACAGCTCATAGTTTTTGCAAAAAAAAATGGCGCTCCTCTCGCAGCCACGCAAGATATCCATTATTTAAACAAAGAAGACGCCTCGGCGCACGATGTGCTTTTGGCCGTGCAAACCAACACGAGACTGGATGACGAAGATCGCCTCACGATGAAAGATGATGATTACTCCATGCGCTCGCCGGAGGAAATGCGCGAATTATTTGCTGACATTCCGGAAGCGCCGGAAAATACTCTAAAAATCGCAGAGCAATGCGATCTTGAGCTGCCGTTGGGAAAATTGCAACTGCCACATTTCCAAGTGCCGGCAGGCGAAACAGCCGTTTCTTATTTGGAAAAACTCTGCGGAGATGGCCTAAAAAAAAGATACGGATCGAGCGCAGGCAAAGATATTAAAAAGCGCTTGGAATACGAGCTTTCCGTAATTAAAAAAACCGGATTTGTTGAATATTTTTTGGTAGTTCAGGATTTCGTCAGCTGGGCAAAAAATAACGGAATCGTTGTAGGGCCAGGCCGCGGCTCCGCAGCGGGTTCGCTTATTTCTTATGCTTTGGAAATCACCAATATTGACCCGATTAAATACAATCTAATTTTTGAAAGATTTTTAAATCCGGAGCGTATTGAGCCGCCGGATATCGATCTGGACTTCGCGGACACAAGGCGAGACGAAGTTATTGAGTATGTTACACAAAAATACGGCAGAGACCGCGTTGCGCAAATTATCACTTTCGGAACAATGGCGGCAAGAGCGGCCATCCGCGACGCAGGCAGAGCGCTGGGAGTAAGCTTGGCGCTTGCCGACCAAGTTGCAAAAATGATTCCTTTCAACCCAAATCAGGGCGAGCATAAAGGATACCTTGCCCATTGCATTGCATCCGTTCCAGATCTTAAAAATATTTATAACGCCAATCCGGACGCCAAACGCATGATAGACGCAGCGATGAAATTAGAGGGTGTGGCAAGGCACGCTTCGGTACACGCATCCGGCGTTGTCATCACCAAAAATCCGCTTTCAGACCTTGTGCCGTTGCAACGCGCAGCCATAAGGAGCGATGAAGGAGCTAGGCAAGAAGCAATAGTCACACAATACGATATGCACGCGGTTCAGGATTTGGGACTTTTAAAAATGGACTTTTTGGGACTGAAAAATTTGAGCATAATTGAAGAAGCCTTAAAATCAATAATGGCGCGGCACGGCAAACAAATTGACATCCAAAATCTGAACTTAGAAGATCCGAACCCTTATAAAATGCTTGAGGAAGGGAAAACTGTCGGCGTGTTCCAGCTTGAAGGAACCGGCATGACCAGATACTTAAAAGAGCTTGGTCCAACCAGCATTGAAGATATTATTGCCATGATATCCCTTTTTCGTCCAGGACCGATGGAATTAATCCCGTCGTTTATCGCAAGAAAGCACGGAAAAGAAATGGTGACATATCTGCACCCAAAGCTCGAACCGGTTTTAAAAAATACTTACGGCATCGCGGTCTATCAGGAACAGCTCATGCAAATCGCGAGAGACTTGGCCGGCTTTACAATGGCCGAGGCCGATATTTTACGGAAAGCCATCGGCAAAAAAATAAGAAAGTTGCTGGAGGAGCAAAAAGGGAAATTTGTGAGCGGCATGATAAAAAATAAAATTCCGGAAAGCGTCGCGAAAGAACTAGGCGAGCTTCTTGAGCCTTTTTCGAGATACGGATTTAACCGCTCTCATGCGGCTTCTTACGCCATGCTGGGATTCCAAACTGCATACCTTAAATACTATTACCCTTTGGAATTTATGACCGCGCTATTTAACGCGGATAAAAAAGACACTGAGCGTATCGCGTTTTTAATTAAAGAATGCAAAAATTTAGAACTCGAAGTGCTGCCTCCGGACATAAACAAAAGTGACAAAATTTTCTCAATAGACGAAAACGGCAAAATACGATTCGGTCTCACGTCAATCAAAAATGTCGGTGAAAACATAGTCGCGGCGATCATTCGGGAGCTGCAACAGAACGGCCGCTACAAATCATTGGCAGGTTTTCTTGAAAGAGTTGAATCAAAAAATTTAAATAAAAAATCCGTAGAATCTTTGGCGAAAGCCGGCGCTTTGGACGAGCTTGCGGAAAGAAACGAAATTTTAAAAAACATGGACAGGATTTTGGAATACGCGCGCGAAGCACACAAGACCAAAACGCAAAACCAGTCTTCGCTTTTCAGCGTAATGGCTGACGTTTCGTCCGTCCCGCCACTGCGTCTGGCAAAAGCGCAGTCGGCAACGCTTGAAGAAAAATTGAAATGGGAACACGAACTTTTGGGGCTCTACATCTCCGGCCATCCGTTGGAAAAAAGCCTGGATGAAATCAAAAAAAACTACAACGGCAAGGCGATGACGATCGAGGTATTTAAATTGCAAAAACCGCAAATCAATATCGCCGTCCCGGCAATCATTACTCAAACCAGAAGAATCATCACAAAAAACGGGGAGGCAATGATGTTTATAAAACTGCAAGATATGACTGATGATATTGAGGCGGTAGTTTTTCCGCGCGTTCTGCGCGACTTCGGAGAGCACATTCTGGAAAATAATTGCGTCACCGTCCGCGGCCGCTACTCTTTCCGCAACGACTCCCCCTCCCTCATCGCCGAGGAGATTAGAAGGATATGAACTAAGTAATCAGCGGTTCACCAAATAAGTTTTAATAAATTTTTGGATTGCCAAAAGAGTTTCAGCCTTGAGTTTTGGGTTGCTTGCCGCAACCCATTTTGCGAAATTATAAAGCTCCTGATTGTCTACTTTCAGCCATTTTTTGTTTTTATGTAAAAAATAAAAAAGCGCAGTCATCGCAATGCGTTTATTGCCGTTTTGAAACGGATGATTTTTAATCATTAAATAAAATAGCGCCGATGCGCGCTGAATAAGTCCTTTGTAAAGATTTTTGCCGCCGAAAGTGTGAAATGGCGCGGCCAAGCAGCTTTCTAAGATATTCGGAAATCGCGAACCAAAATCTGGAATTGGTTCATTCCAACTCATAAGTTCTTTAGCCAAACTATAAGCCACATATTCTACCTCAACTATCGAGATTATTTTCATTCTTGGCCAAGTAATTTTAATGTCTCGCCGTATTCGCGGACAACCCGCTTTACTGCGGATGCAATCTCGCGCTTTTTGTCTTCGTCCAGCGCATTCCCCAAAATGGCTGGTAAGTCTTTTTTCCGCACTACAAAATTGCGGCCGACTCTAACCGCCTTTATTTCTCCTGACTTGATCTTTTTAAACACCGCCACACGGCTAATCCCCAACATCTTAGCCACTTCGCTTGTAGAAAATAACTCTTTTGCCATATAGAACAATGATAAGCTTTGTTAACCGATATGTCAATTGTTAACAATGGTTAACTAAAATATAAAAAGCGGGCTTATTTTTGTCCGCCTTTTTTAGAAACGTCTATTTTTGGCCATGGTTTATAAAAGCCATTAAAACTACAGCCATCGCAGTGAAATCCACCGCTTATCTCCAATTCGCGCGAATCGGAGAATTACAGAGGAGATATTATACCGGCTAATTCGCACGAATTAGCCGTAGCGATAAATACAAAAACCCGCTTAGTGCAGGCTTGTGTTTTTACATTCTCGGGAATTCGCCGATTGTTCGACACCAACCGCATTTGCAAACTATGCGCTCGGAAATTATCCTTGCGATCTCGCGCGCATCCAAAATTTGTTCAGTTGTAAAACGGCTTAAAATTTTTTCTCCAAATTTGTCAATAAGCATTGTTTAGCTCTTTCTGTAAATCTAAAAAAATGCTAGCATAGTCTTATGTCTGAAAGCAAGAAACATAGAGACCACAGAGAACTTGGGCAGGAAATGGACCTTTTTTCATTCCATGATGTCGCCCCCGGGGCGCCTTTTTGGCATCCGAAAGGAATGATTATTGTAAAAGAGCTCGAAAAATTCATCCGTAAATTGCAAGATGACCATAACTACACCGAGATTTCCACGCCGATAATGGTAAAACAAAAGCTTTTTGAAAAATCCGGCCACTGGGAATTTTTTAAGGAAAATATGTTTTATTTTGATGTGGAAAACGAAACCTACTCTTTAAAACCCATGAACTGCCCGGAGAGCGCGCTTGTCTACCAAACGAAAATCAGAAGCTATCGCGACCTGCCATTGAGACTTGCCGAAATCGGGCGGCTCCACCGAAACGAGCTTTCTGGGGTTTTAGGAGGACTTTTGCGAGTAAGGCAAATGACAATGGACGACGCGCATATTTATTGCCGATTTGATCAAATTAAACAAGAACTGGTAAGCGTACTCAAAATGACTGAAGAATTTTATAAACATTTAGGGCTGCCCGTATCATACGGGCTTGCCACTAGGCCCAAAAAAGCCATGGGCAGTAAAGAAAAATGGAGCGAGGCAGAAAAAATTTTGGGAGAGGCCTTAACAGAGTTGGGACTAAAATATAAAATTCTAAAAGGCGAGGGTGCTTTTTACGGCCCCAAAATACATTTTGATATAGAGGATTCGCAAAAAAGAATTTGGACTATTGCTACAGCCCAACTGGATTTCCAGCTTTCTGATCGATTTGAACTTGAATATATAGACGAGAAAGGGATTGCCCAACGCCCAGTGATAATCCACCGCGCCATTTTCGGTTCTTTTGAAAGATTTATCGGGATTTTGCTGGAGCATTTTGATGGAGCGCTCCCCTTTTGGCTTTCCCCCGTGCAAGTTGCAGTTCTTACAATTAATGAAAAGGTTTTGGATTGCGCCGAAAAGGTTTATAAAGAACTTAAAGAAAAAAATATCCGCGTTGAGCTGGACGCGCGCAACGAAACTATTGCTAAAAAAATCCGAGAGTCGGAAATTCAGCGAGTTCCTTATATTTTGGTGGTTGGTGAAAAAGAAATGAAAGAAAATAAAGTCGCCGTTCGCGAGCGCGGCAAAGGAGACGTCGGAACAATGAATATTGACGAGTTTATCAAAAAGATCTTAAACTAACCTTAGATTAAGGAGGGAATTTGTGGCGAAATCCGTAGGGCTTCGCGTTACTGTGATTATTTGCGGCTCTTTGGGGCAAGAAACAAGATTTAGCGAGATAACGTATCAAAACAGAAACCCGATCACGGTGCATGAAATTTTGAGGCATTTTGCAATCAGCGCGCCAAGAGATGGTAGCAAAATTTGGATAAAACGCGCCGACTCGGAAACTTTCAGAAAAACGCGCTACGAAATGAATTCACAGCTTCCGTGGGACGAATTTAATAATTGCGTTATTGTCATAGCTCCCGATCTTGAGACGGCAAAAAACGCATTAAACCCGCCGAGGCAGCAACCAATCGCGGATCCGCTTAAAGCTTTTGAAGAAAATTTAGAAAGACAAAAAAGATTGTGGCGAGAAAAGAGACAAGCAAAAGAAGCGAGAGGCCCGTGCGTTCCACGTTCACTGGAACTCAAAAACCAAAAAATCAGCGCCATTGTAAGAAAGAAAAGAAAGGCTCGATTAGAGGCGTTGAAAAAAACAGAGGAAAATGATAAAAACACCCCCGACTCTTAACGGGGGCTTTATTTTTGCTTAAAATAGCCACATGCACAAAAAACAAAAAATCATAGTCATTGTCGGGCCGAATGCTAGCGGGAAGTCGGAATTGGGAGTGAAATTGGCCAAGAAATTAAATGGCGAGATTATCTCTGCGGATTCGAGGCAAGTATACCGCGGTTTAGATCTTGGGTCCGGAAAAGTTCCTGGCGTATGGCGTAAAGCGTACGGCGCAAAGCGATTTGTGTACAAAGGCATCCACCACCACTGCATAGATATTGCCGACCCTAAAAAAGTTTTTACTGCTCTGGATTTTAAACATTGCGCCCAAAAAGCAATCACTATGATATATCATAGCGGTAAAACTCCGATAATAGTCGGCGGGACAGGCTTTTATATTGACGCCGCTTTGGGACGAATAAAATTGGGCGGAGTGCCGCCAAATTTAAAACTTCGCAAAAAACTTGCTAATAAATCCCCCACCGAGCTTTTGAAAATGCTAAAAAAACTTGACCCTAAGCGCGCGGAAATCATTGAGCAAAAAAATCCACGGCGGTTGGTTAGAGCGATTGAGATAGCATCAGCAAGCCGCGGCGACAGAAACGCTGACTCGCTAGCGTTTCTGCCGTCGCGGTTGCGCAAAAAGCGCCATGGTATTGATTTTGCGGGTTTTGAAGCGAGCGAGCATGGTTTTTTGCGTAGCAAAAATCGCGAAGCTTCAACCCTGAGTCCCGACGCTGGTCGGGACGAGGAAAGCAAAATTAATACCATGGCGCCGATATGGTTCGGCATCAAGCGCCCGCCGGAAAAATTAAAAAAGCGAATCCACGCGCGGCTTTTACGCCGTCTTCCCGGCATTATCCGCGAAGTAAAAAAACTCCACGCTGGCGGAGTTTCTTGGAAACGGCTCTACGACTTGGGTCTGGAATACAGATACGCATCGCTTTATCTTCGCGACAAACTTACAAAAGATGAAATGACGCAAAAAATCCTCATCGAATCTTGGCACTACGCCAAACGCCAGATGACATACTTCAAAAAAAACAAGGGGATCCGCTGGATTTCCGCAAACAAAGAGGCACTCCGAAGAGTGCCAATATCAATCAAGAACGGGAAATAACCCCGTATTTGCTTTCATTATACTCCCCCTATTATTTTTGTCAATAGGGTGCGTATAACCTCGGGGTTGGCGGCCCCCTTAGTCTCTTTCATAACTTGGCCGACGAGAAATTGAAGCGATTGCTGTTTTCCTTTCTTAAAATCTTCAACCGCTTTTTGGTTTTCAGAAATTACTTTTTTGACAATGGCCTCAAGTTGGGCCGAATCGCTTACCTGCCCGAGTCCCATCTTTTCAACCCAAGTTGAGGGATCACCGCCTTGTTCAACCATAACGCGCAAAACATCTTTTGCCACGCGCGAGGTAATTTCTTTTTTAATTATCATCTTTATCAGCTCAGCGAAATTTTCAGGGTCAACCAAAAGTTCGTCCGGCGGAATTTCTTTTTCTTTAATTAAACCAAGAAAATCGGAGGTAAAATAATTAGCAGCCAACTTGTAGCTTTCCTCCTCAACACTGCCCAGCTCCTCGAAACCTGGTTTTGAGACTGCCAAAAAACCAGGTTTCTTCCCGCCGGGCAGTGTTTTCCCGGAAAGCCACTCTCTTAATTCTGACGCCACTTTTTCCCAAAATGCCGAAAGTCCCCTGTCTTTTACCAAAATTTCCACTGCTTTGGCGTCTAGCTTGTATTCTTCGGCCAATCTGTTTCTTTTTTGCTCCGGAAGCTCGGGAATCTCCGCGCGTAGTTCTTCAATATATTCATTGGTAAACTCCATCGGAGGCAAATCCGGCTCCGGAAAATAGCGGTAATCATGCGCCGATTCCTTGGAGCGCTGTGAAAAAGTCTCTTCTTTGTTTTCATTCCATCCACGCGTCTCCTGCGCCACTTTTTTGCCACTCTCTAAAAGCTCAATCTGGCGCTTTACTTCATAATCAATCGCCCGCTCCACCGCGCGGAATGAGTTGAGGTTTTTTACTTCAACTTTAGTGCCCAAAGAAGCGCCGCTCTCCTCAACACTCGGTGTTGAATCCCCAAAAACACCGAGTGTTTTCCCGTGCGGCACTTTCATTACAGAGACATTCGCCTCGCAGCGCATCTGCCCTTTTTCCATATTCGCGTCCGACGCGCCGAGGTACTGCAAAACCAATTGCAGCTCCTCCGCGAAATTTTTAGCTTCTTTCGCCGATTTAATATCCGGTTCTGTAACCAATTCCATCAGTGGAAGGCCTGCTCGATTAAAATCTACAAGGCTGAACTTGCCGTTTGGGTCGTGAATTAATTTGCCTGCATCCTCCTCCAAATGTATGCGCGTTATCCTTACGCCTTTTAAATTGCCGCCCAAAACCAGCGGGTGTTTATACTGCGAAATTTGGTACCCCTTCGGAAGATCAGGGTAAAAATAATTTTTGCGGTCAAAGCGCGAAAATTTTTGAATTTCTCCGCCAAGCGCCAGCCCAACTTTATGAACCAGCTTAACGGCCTCTTCATTTATTACAGGCAGTGTTCCGGGGTGCCCAATGCACACCGGGCAGATATTAACATTTGGATGCTTCTCGTCCGGATCGTTCTTAGAAGCGCAAAACATCTTCGTTTTCGTTCGAAGCTCTGCATGAATTTCCAAACCGATTGTTGCTTGATATTCCATTAAATTTAATATACAATTTTTTTAACATGTTGTCATATACCGATTTAAGCAAGGGGACGATTTTTGAGATGGACGGCGAGCCATATCTTGTTTTGGAGTACACTTTTTTGCGCATGCAGCAAAGGAAGCCCACCGTGCAGACTAAACTCAAAAACCTGATTACAGGCAAAATTGTCGCTAAATCTTTTCAGGGGAGCGACGCTTTTCCCGAAGCCGAGATAGAAAAACAGCCAATCACCTTTCTTTACGCCAATCGCGACGAATTTTGGTTTTATGAAAAAGGAAACCCCCCGCCTCGCCTTGACGAGCAAGGCGAGTCGAGGCGGGCAAAAACCGTCCGCTTTTCTATGAAAGAAGAGCAATTGGGCGACATTGCAAAATTTCTAAAACCGAACACCGAAGTTGTCGCGTATAAATTCGGCGATAAAATAATCAATATCGAATTGCCAGTTAAAATGGACTACAAAGTCATAGAAGCCCCGCCATCCTACAAAGGCAACACCGCCACTGGCGGCTCCAAAACCGTAAAGCTTGAAAATGGCCTTCAAATCAACGTCCCAATGTTCATCAATGAAGGCGATGTAATCCGCGTGAACACCTCCACCGGCGAATACGTAGAACGCGCCGAGAAAAAATAAAAGAGCCGGACATATTTTTGTCTATAGCTCCAGTTTTTCGCCGGGGCGGAGGGTGCCGGAACTGGTGTTAGCTTCCGGCTTCCGGCTACCAGCTTCTAGCTCAGAATTGTCTTTTGGCTGATTGCTGGCGGCTGGCTGCTGGTCGCTAGTTCTGCTCAACGATTTCTTCAGCGCTTCGCGCAAAACTTGCAGATTTTCCGGCTTTCGGAAAGGCTGCTCTGTGCGCTGCGGACGGAAATCTCTACGCTCCTGCGGCCTCCGATCCAATTCTCTCAAAGGCATTATGCGTTCCGGTTGACGAGAAACAAACTCTCCACCGCTTGGGCGCTGTGGCGATTGCGTCTGACGGCGCGGCATTTGCTGTTTGTATTGTCCAGCCATTCCAATATGTTCTTTGCAAAAAACCGGGCGATTGGGATCCGGCTGAAAGGGCACTTTCGTGAGCTTGCCGCAAACAAAGCAGGTGGCATCGTAAAGCGTAACCGCCCTCGCCCCGTCAGCTGGTCGGGACTCTAAGGCATCTCTTTGAACAAACTCTCCTCGATCAGACCGCATCGCTATTTTCTTGTCAGCTGCCACTTCCATTTCCTCCATCCACTTGTTTATTTTTTCTTCAATCTCCGCTCGCGGCGCGCTGTAACTTTTCCGCGACGAATCAATGATTTGATTGCGAAAAGATTCGCTTGGCCTCTCTATCGGCGGCAAAGTCACAGCCGAAAAAGGCCGCGAAGCAACCCCGTCAATCATGAGTTTTAAATAAATATTTGCGAAGCCGATATTTACAATATCCTGCACTTCAAATTCGGGAGAAAATTCTTTTTCCAAAAGCTCGGCGTCTTCCGCGCCAATCCGGAAAGTTACGGTAGTGCCGACGTTCCCGAAAACCGCGTCCCTCACTTTTTCATCCATTTGTGCAACATATTGGTGCGTAAGTATTAAAGACAAGCGGTATTTTCTTGCCTCCGAAAGAATATTGGCAAAAGATTCCGAAGCGAAATTCTGAAATTCATCCACATATAAAAAGAAATCTGGCCGCGCCGTCTCCGGCATATCCACGCGGCTCATCGCCGAAAGATAAATTTTGGTGACAAGCATGGCGCCAATTAACCGCGAGTTGTCCTCCCCGACTCTTCCCTTGGAAAGATTGACTATGATTATTTTCTTTTCGTCCATCGCCTTGCGCATATTAAAAGAAGATTTCGGCTGGCCGATTATATTGCGGATCAATGGATTGGAGACAAACTGCCCAACCTTATTTTGAATTGCAGGAGTTGCCTCCGCGGCATATCTGTCGGTATATTTGGCGAATTCCTGCGTCCAGAAAGCTTTCACGACCGGATCAGTTATATGCTCAATCACTTTTTTCCGGAAGTCTTTGTTGATCAGCATCTGGTTGATTCCCAAAAGCGTGGAGTCAGGATACTCCAAAAGCGCTAAAATCGTATTATTTAAAATATATTCCATGCGCGCCGACCAGACATCCTGCCACAATTTTTTAAAAACCCCCATAAGTCCGTCGGCCACCAAGTGCCTGCGCTCAGAATCAATATTTTCCATGATATTAAAGCCGATCGGCCAATCGGTGTCAGCGGGGTTAAGATAAATAACATCCCCAATCCTTTCTTTTGGCACAAAATCTAAAAGACGATCGGCGGTATCTCCGTGAGGGTCAATAAATGCCATCCCCTCGCCGGATTGGATGTCCTGCACGGCCATGTTTTCCAAAAGAGTAGTTTTCCCCATGCCGGTTTTCCCTATCACATACATATGCTTCCTGCGGTCTATGTTTTTTATGCCAAATTTCTTCAGCTGGTTTCTGAAGTTCGTCTCCCCAAAATATGTCGTTTTTTGATCGTCCTCCACTTTATTTAATTATATCCTAAATTGGTAAATTAGGAGGAGGCGCGCCGCGTTTGGCTTCAATGCGAGGAGTGGTGGGGGCGGCTACTACCATGCCGGGGAAGTGATAAACCGTAGCCAGTTCGGAAGAAGACAGCACAAAAGGTTTGCTGCGTCTTTTGTACGGAGGCAAAAAAACGGAGCGCAGCTTATAGGCCTTAAACAATCTGCTTTGTCTTCTTGCTTCGCGCGTTTTTTTAAAAAAGTAATCAATACTTGTCGTAATTTTTCCATTTGATTTAAATCCATTAAGCGACTGCGAAGAAAACTGCTTAAAAATGCCGTATATTGCCGGGACCGCCAAGAAATTAAAAACATCCCTCCTTGCCAGATAAATCCAGCGGATGCAAACCTCGAACCCAATCTTGGTAATATTCCGCTCAATAGCTTCAACCGTAGTGCGCTCGCCCGGAGACAAGTTCATCACCCTAAACTGGTCAGAATCCCTTTTTTGCTGTTTATCTGTCGCCGTAATCCCCAAAATCTCCTTCAAAGTATCGTGGATAACGTCAACCAGTTGAGTCAGAAGCGGGGTTTTGCCTGACATTTTTTTCCCGATCAGCTTGGCCGCCAGCGCTTCGCCTTCTTTTTTCCATTTATCGTCCGCGGCACGCACGAGCATTTGTATCCACATTTTCTCTCCTACCCTAAACTGCCCTAAAAATTCAAAAAGCGAGGCGAGTGGATCTATTTTCCGCTCTTCTTCTTTTGAGCTGATATCTTCCAGCGCAAAATCTTCATACGTACGAATAGGGTAAGCATCCGGCTTGGTAAGAACGAATTCGCTTCCCCACAGCTTCCAATCTTTATTCGGCAAAACCTGCGGCAGATTTTTTGTATAATCTTCCACAATTTTAACTTCGCTTGAAGGATATTGCGCGTAAATCTGCGCCTCAAACATTCTTTTAAAAAACTCCAGCGTCCATATGTAAAAATGAATCCCGGTCTCGTCTCCTACTATCTCCAGAGAAAACCACGGAGTTACCCAGCCATCCCAGTATCTGTCTATTACATTGCCTTTGCGCGCCGCGCCGTGAATACCGGCGAAAATGCTTTCCATTGCCTGCGGGCTTTTGGCAACATCTCTGGGTATTTTAACTTCCAGCAAAATATACTTTTTGACAGAAATAAAATACGTGCTCACATAGCGCCGCCAGGTATCGCGAAAAAGCAAAAAGAGCGCAATCGGCGCCCACAAAAACCAGCTATTTAAGATTATATCTGCCATCAGCAAGCTTTTTGAAGTATTTTTTGTTTTCTAAATTAATAAAAACAGTATTTGGCTTCACAAAACGCTGATGCAAAACTTCGGCAATAATTTTTTCTTTTGCCATCGGGCCGTTTTTACCGAGCACTCCGGAAATTATATCCCGCACAACGCCGGGAGCATACCCCCAATTCTGGAGGGCGTAAAGTCCGCGGCCCACCAAAACAAAGCGTGGGTCCTTAATAAGTTCATTATGCACCGTTTGAACATGCACCGGCTTGCCAATGAGCTTGCCTATCCGAATCGCAACATCGGAAAAATGCAGCGGCTTGCCGCAGCGCGTCAAAACCATGTGAGACAAATCTCTTACTCCTCGCGGCCTGATTTCAGGAAATTCTACCAGACCCCATTCGTTAAAATAGTTTTTTGAAATAAGCTTAGAAAGTTCAAGCCAATTGGAAAGCGCTCCGCCGGCGACGGCAGATCCGGTAACCGCGTGCGAAGAAGCTGTTAAAACTTCAAAAAGCTGTGCCTCGCTGACTGGCTTCGCGGTCCGGCGCAACTCGCCAACCGCGTGCTCAAGAGTATGCTTAGCTTTTTCGTGGGCATCCTTGCCATAAGACCAACGGTCGTGCATTGAATCGGTTTCATGAAAACGCTCAAACGGATCATGCAAAGAAAGCAGGAAATAAACGTGATTTTCGTGCTTGGGATGCGATACCAGCGATCCTAGCGCCGTTGCTTCTTTCAAAACCCCGCCCTCGCGGTCAAAATATTGCTCCATGGCAACAAAAACGCCCTTTAGATCAGAGTATGCCTGTGATTTTTTAATCCGACTCATACCGTCCGCCTCAATCTGGCGAACCCTTTCGCGGGTAATGCCATATTTTTGCCCTATAGCCTCCAAGGTCATCCTTTTTGGGCTTTTATTCAAACCGAAACGCTGCTCCAAAACATCTTTGGTGCGCTTGGATATTGCTAAAAACAATCTTTTTGTGACCTCCTCCGGATGAACCGGCAATGTGTACTTTGCCATATAGTTTTTATGCTAGCAAATACCCCCAAAACCTGTCAAGTCCCTAAAATACCTTCCTTAAAGCGGTCTTCGGTGCCGATGAAAATACCTTTTTTGTGAATGGAGAAACTCTCTAAAATACCCAAAGCCAAAAACATGCTCGCCAGGCTTGATCCGCCGTAACTTAGAAAGGGCATCCCCAAACCAGTAATCGGCAGAACGCCGGAGTTCATGCCGATATGAATCCCCGCCTGAAAAAACAGAAAAATTGCCAGCCCGGCCGCGTAAAGTTTTTCAAAGTTAGATTCGCCATAAATGCCAGCTCGTAAAATCCGCCACAAAATGACGCCGAAAAAGAAAAACAAAATCAAAACGCCCAAAAACCCCCATTCCTCCGCAAAAGCCGCGAAAATAAAATCTGTTTCGTGTTCCGGCAAAAATTCAAGCCGCGACTGCGTGCCGAGGCCTATGCCTTTGCCGAAAATTTTTCCTGAACCTATCGCGATAACCGACTGCATCGCATGATAACCGCTGCCTCGTATATCGCTTTCCGGATTC
Source organism: Candidatus Giovannonibacteria bacterium RIFCSPHIGHO2_02_FULL_45_13 (assembly GCA_001778635.1). Lineage (GTDB taxonomy): Bacteria > Patescibacteriota > Minisyncoccia > UBA11713 > 2-01-FULL-45-33 > GWA1-44-25. Next base: position 19,658 of record MFHO01000034.1, read on the forward strand.
AAAAAAGAAATAATTCTTTCTTTTTGATAAGGCAAAAGAAAGTAATTCCAAAAAAGCAAAGATATGACAATGCCAGAAACAAAAAGCGCCGCTAGGTGCTTTAATTTTATTCCGCCAACCAATGCCATGCCGAGCCAAATCGCTCCAAGAACAACAGCCGAGCCCAAATCAGGCTGTAAAATCACAAGTATTACGGGTATAGCAGTGTAAAAAAATGAGATGGCAAGATGCAAAAACCGGGCGATTTCTACGTGCCGCTTTGAGAAATATTTCGCCAAAAGCAACACCAAAACAGGTTTTAAAACCTCAACCGGCTCAAAAGCAAGCCCGCCGACTCTAAACCAGCTAGCCGCGCCCCTTATCGTGTGCCCAACAAGAACAAGGACAACTAGCATTAAAATTAGAATGAAATAAAATATCAATAAAAATATGCTGTTGGTTTTAAGAAAATTCCAATCTATCCAAACAGCGCTGATAAAAAAAATAGCAAGAGAAAACACGGCCCAAATAATTTGTCTGATAAAAAAATAGTCCCCGCCCAGACTCGGCGAAGCCGGCACGCCTAGACCGAATGATTTCATTGTAACCAAACCAAAAAAAACGAGCGTAAGCGCGCTTAAGACCAGTATCCAATCGAGTTTCTTTAACGCCCGGCTAATCATGGCGCTTGCCTCAAAAAAATATCGGCCCGCAAAACCCCTTCTATGGCGCGCGGCCAGGTAAAAATGATTGTTTTTTCCTCAAAAATATCCAGCTTATCAATCATTGTCCGCGAGCCGCCCAAAACCGCGCCGCCCTCTTCGAGTAAAATCGCGCTGGCCTCAATGTTCTTATAAATCACGCTTGCAGATTGATTTTTCAACCTTACCTCCAATCTTGGATTAAGAGCGTCCGTGAGAAAAACATCTTTTCTTAAAACATCAATTTTTATTGGCACGGCCTCGCCGGACTTCCAGTTAACACCGCGCATTTCCAAAATAACAGTTTTTGGGATACGGTTTTGGGTCTGAACATTCGGCTCAAAAATAACAAATTTTTCCCCGGGCGCAATAAATGTTGAATTTTCTCTGGCGGCAAGCAAAACGCCGTTCTCATCGTAAAGTTTTATCGCGTACACGAATTTATCAGTTTTAAGAAACTGGTTGCCATTCTCCAGCAGTGAAACAACGTCGTAAAAACCATCCTTTATGAGAAATAAACGCGTCCACAATATGGTAAGATCGTGGATTTTTTCGGAGCACGGCGCGCAGCGCGCAACCGCGCCTCCGCAATCAACGCCTTCTTCATCCTGATTTTGCCGTTTGTCAAAACAGGTCGGCTCCGGCCGAAAATAATAAATGGCGCCTAAAACAATCAGCAAAACAACCATCGCGAAAATTGCGAAAACGGCGAGTTGCCTTCTTGAGCTCCATGTAAACAACGACATGATTTAAGTATACAAAATTTTAACAAAAAAACACGCCACTGCTTATTAAATGTCCCAAACCTGGTTTAGGTCAAAATCAATGCCTGGTTTAGTTTCTTCAACAAATTTTTGGTACTCTCTTTTATTTTTAAACTGCGACAAAATAATATCATTTTGAAGCAGCCGACCCCAACGATTATTGTCTGAATAATCTTGAAGGCTAGACCATGGATACTTATATTCTTTGCCTCGCCAACTTTTTATATTCTGTGGATTTAAATGAACGTAAGATTGAGCACGCAATAAATAATCATTGTCATCTAATAATTTAGAATGAAATTTGCTTTCAAAAACGTGGCCGCGCCGCTCATATTTAAGATTGTAATATTTTGAAAAACTTACCATTACGCGGTGCATATAGCGCGAGATATTCCCATCATCCAGCTCCTCTAAAATCAAGTGAAAGTGAGTCGGCATTAAACAGAAACAAACAATTTTAATCAGGGGTTTGCCGAGCTTTATTTTCCCGTCCCGAATGTCCCAAACAAGGTTTAGGTCATTACTGCGATCAAAACGGGGCATCTCGGCTTTGCCGTTTGCTGCAAAAAGCACGTTTAAAAATCTTTTGTATGCATCCTCTGCGCGGAAAAGCGCCATATCGCCTATTGAATGAGCGTAAATATGATACAGATTGCCAGCCACGAACGAATGTTTTCTGCTAGCCATAACCACATCATTGACCCAAACCTGGTTTGGGTCAAGAGCGGCGCAATGACCATCTATTCCAGCTCACCACAAGAGCGCTGGCGATGAATATTGAAGAATATGTGCCGAAGAAAACGCCTATTAAAATAGCAAGAGAGAAAAGCTTGGCGGAGGCGCCGCCGAAAAAATAAAGCGCGAGCATAACGAGCATTACGGTCAAAGAGGTGTTTATGGAGCGCACTATGGTTTGGCGAAGACTGGCTTCCACGACATTTTCGAATGGCTCTCTAGACCCAAACTTTTTTAAGTTTTCCCGGATGCGGTCGAAAACCACAATCGTGTCGTGCACAGAAAAACCAAGTATAGTCAGAAGCGCGGTAACGAAAAGCGTATCTACAGTAATGCCGTAAAAATGTCCCAGCACGGCAAAAAATCCTACAGGAATCGAAACGTCGTGCACTAAAGCAATTAACGTCGCGATTCCGTACTTCCAAGACGCCACCGGCCGCGAAACCTGCCGGAAAGCCCAGGAGATGTAAAGCACAATCATCACAAACACCAAAATTATGGCATAAACCGATTTCCGCTTAAGTTCCGCGCCGATTGTCGGCCCGATAGATGTAAACTGCTTTTCTTCCAATTCGCCTGCCTTTCTAAGCTCAGAGAGAATCGCCTGATGCCTTGCTTCATCAATCGCCGGCAAACGCAAAATTAAACCCTTCTCTTCAACCGGTTGCATCAATGTGTCCGGCAAAACCACCGAGGGGCGTGTGTTTTTGTACTCAACTTCCATTAAAGACCCGCCAGTGAAATCAATCCCCAGTTTCAAGCCCCACACAGCCACGGCCAAAAAACTCGCCGCCACAAGCACCCCCGACACCCAATAACTTATTCTCCTTGCTCCGATGATGGTCATAATCACAGATTATTTAAAATTTTATTTACGGATTTTGCTTCAATGGTATCTGTTGGCAAAAATCCGCTGCGTTTCTTGGTCTCATCAAAAACAATGGTGAATTTCTCAAAAACCCCGGCGCGGCCCAAAACACGAGGCGCTAAGGTATCATCAAGAAAAACCACCGGAAGGTGAATAAAATTATTCTCACAACGAACAGGGATATCGTGGCGCCAACCCCGAATTGGCACGCCATTAATGCCGGCGACCGACATCAAATCGCCATCTTCTGCTCTAACACCGATAATATCCGCATCAGTCATCGGCAAAGCAGACATATGGGCGCCGGAATCTATCAGTAACAAAAATGTGACCTCTCCGCCATTTTTGTAGGGAAAAAGCAGCTTGACTGCCGGGAACATGTCTACCGCACCGCCCTCTCTCAAGACAATGCCGTAAGGAAAAACTGTGGATCTAGACATAGTAAATTACAGCCAATGTTTTTGGCACAGAAAAAATACTAATTTCATTCAGCGGCTTGGAAGGCATGCGCTTTTTAGCGCGGTTAATTACCTCTTGCGAAGTTTTGCCGACAGCAATAACTTTGCCATGAACAATAGCCACCTGCTTTCCGCCGTATTTCTTTATATCTATAACTGGCAATTTTTCAGCGTGTTTCATTGTAAAAATGATAGCACGTCAATAAACGAAAATCAATAATTTCTTCTCCTCGCTCCGATGATGGTCATTGATGAAAATTATAGCGCAAAAATAAAAAACGAGCCAGTAATGAAACTGGCTCGCTTGTCTAAGCTACTCTACTCCGACTTAGTTCGGGGCTTGCCTTTTTTCAGCATATCCGGGCTTAAAATAAAATTCTGGCCGGCGGGGAGAATCATTACCTCAATTTTGCTTCCCAACTTGTCAACTAGATTATACTGAACAAGCTCGGGAGTAATGGAGGCCGCAAGTTTGCGATTGGCCTCGGCTAGCAAAGTTGATTTTTCCAAAGCAGCCCGACCCTCGCCCTTTGCCGTTTCAACAGCCTGCGCGGCCTTCTGCCTTGAAACTTGGACATTTTGCTCTTCTTCCAATGCCTTTTGTGTAGCTATTTGCTTATCTTCAACTGCTTTCTTGAATCCAGGATTGAAGTCAACATTGTTAAGCAAAAGATCGGTAACTTCAATCTAAATCATACTTAGCACAGTAACCTATTCCTTGTCAAATCCTGCAAGTTCTTGGAGGATGGAGTCTTTGTTTGGGGGATTAAGTGTAAGGGCCTCTTCGTAGTATTTGCGGGCGTTGGTTTTGTCGCCTTGGTCTTTATAATAAGAAGCTAAAATGACGCGTAAATAATAATCGTTCGGATTTTTTCTGATGCCTTCCAGCAAAATGTCATCAGCTAAATCTGCTTTCTCTTTGTAAGAAAAAACATAAAGGTCGTGGAGGTTTTTGTATCCGGGAATAAAATCTGGTTTGGCAGAAATCGCCTGCCGCATATATTTTTCGGCTTTTGCGAAATCTTTCAAATAATAATGGTAAAGATCTCCCAGATTATTGAGGGCGATATGATCTTCCGGGCGCAAAACAGACGCATACTGCCAAGCCAAAGACGCGCCTTCGTAATCCTTCAAAAACTTCCGCAAAACCCCCACCTGCAACCAGCCCTGCAAGTAATTCGGCTCGCGGGAAAGCTCTAAAGACAGGTCGCTTAATTCTTTTGCAACCGCTTCGTCGCCTGCGGGTATTTTTCTATCCAAGGATTGCTTAGCCAATGTTTCAAGCTCACCCGACTCGAAACCGCCCGGCGGGAAGAAACCTGGTTTTTGGGCAGTCTCAAAACCAGGTTTCGAGGAGCCGGGTGGCGCGGAATTGCCCTCAGCACTTGGGGACTCATTCTCCAAGTTGCCTGCCTGCCGGACAGGCAGGTCCCGCCAAATGAAAAACCCACCAACACCAGCCGCCATAAGAATCAAAATTATTATCAGAGAATAAATTTTAGGCATAGAAATATAATATCAAAATCAAAAACCCCCGCAAGGGGGTTTTTGATACTTGGTTCACAAGCCCAAGATTTTATTGAGACTGCAGAGTTACTGATGTCATGCCGATCGCAGGCAAACCTGTAATCTGGTAACTATTGGTGTAATCTAGGTCAGTAACGACATTATTCGTCGTGGTTGAAACAGGAGACCAAATAAAGCTGTCATTGGTATCGCCATCCACTCCTGAAGCCTGTTGCATTAAGTTAGATGAATTCACAGGGAACGCGGAGTCACCAGCCACGTAAGCCGAGATGGAATCCTTGCTGGTAGAAAGAGAGGACACATTTGCCACAGTTGCCCGAAGCTCGAAGTATCTCGTAACACCGCTTGAGACAATATAAGTTGTGGTAGCAGTGTTGCAGCCGCCGGCAGTCAAACCTTTATCCATAAATATATGGATTCCTATCATACCGCTGGCAACAGGGCCTGCGCCTGTATTCTTAATGCCGTTGAAACACTGTCCTCCATTCAATAGCCCAGTTGAAGAGAATGTTGTGTCAACATTGCTATAGCCGGCATCGGTGTAAGAATACAAGCTAAAGAGCGACGTGGTTGCCAACAAAGTTGACGACCCAATCACAAACCTGAACTTGTACAAAGCTATATCTCCGTTGTTCGCGGTCACGCTGAAGCGGTACATTTTCTGATTAGCTGTTGTTCCAGCAGGCAGAATAGTAGAAGGCAATGTCTGGTAAGCCATAGTCGGATAGGCCTTCATAATACGAACACCCTGCGAAGAAGCCGCTGAAGATCCGTTAATGCCTGATGGACCGTTAACAGTGCTGCCGGAAGCAACCCCGGTACCATATATGCCGTTAAGGCCGACGTTGTTACCATCATAG
>MFHO01000035.1:0-11535 GCA_001778635.1 Candidatus Giovannonibacteria bacterium RIFCSPHIGHO2_02_FULL_45_13
CATTGAAAACTGTTAGTAACTATTCCCACAGAAAATTTGCAATAACTCAATTGGTGTGGGGGTAAATGAAAACCGCTACCTGTGTAGCGGCTCGACGCTTTTTGTAAGCTCTTCCCAGCTTTGTTCTTTGATTGCCGTAGTTTCGGTTTTTAACTTGCCGTAAGTTTTTTCCAGGTACTGTACTACAACCTTAAAAAAGTCGTCGTCGTCTCTTTTTATAAAATATCTCGCGGCGGCGATAACGCCAGGGACATGAGCCGGATGAAACGGATAATAGCGGCTAGAGTCACGGAAATACGGATGAAGCTGCAGTAACGGAATCCATTTCGGAGCAGAAATTGTTTTTTTGATCGCCTCGGTTCTTAGTTCGCCCCCGCCAATGGATTCAACAAGATACCAGAAACGCGGATAGAACGCCTCGGTGTTATTTGGATTGTCGCGGTCCTTGTCATCGTGCCGGAGCAATAGAGTTTTTTGCCCGATGATCAATCCGCCCTCTTCTACGTATTCGGCATCGGCTGTGCAGTCCGCTGCTCTAATCAGTCGATCCTCGTCGTATAAAACCATTTTCCAAACTTTGTCTAGAAACAACTTTTGTGCGCCTGTTGTAATGCCCGGACGTTCTTTGTCTGACAATGCTATAAACTCTCTTTGCAAATCAGGATTCCCTTGCCAAAAAGCAATTTTTCCGCCCAAAAGTTCCCATTTGCCTGGCTTTTGAAGAAGCCCGTGTCCGACAAGATAATCCATGATTTCTCGTTTGTGACGTCTTTGGCTGTCGGCGTCTTCAAATCCGCGCTTTTTCATCTCTTCTTCAACTTGAGATTGTCTTTTCAGATTCTTTACTAAAAGCATTGATTGCTGGGCGCGATCAAAATGTACGCATCCCACCCACCCCAGATTTTCTGAATCTTTATAAATTTTCATCCTAGCTACCTCCATTTCTACCCTAGCATACTTTGAGATTTAAGTCAAATCAATTATGTTGCGTTTCGCGGTTTGACTGAAAGTTTCTTTGGGGTTAATTTAAAATTAGAACAATTCAATGGGGGGACGCTTGAAAAAGAAACATAAGTTTACTAAGGGTTTTAAGCGCACGCAGGGTTTTTATTCTAAACGACAAAGTGGCGCCGAAAAACCGTGCGCCCCTATTAATCTGCACGAACAATCCGCCGAAGCTATTTTGCTGGAGCTTAGGGATAAATATGAAGTTTTCGATTTTGTTTTGCGCAAACATAGTATGGATCAAGTCGGCATTGATTGGGTTTTGGGTAAATACGTCCACGTAAAAAAACGCATGCGAGATTTGCGCATTCATATCCAGCATAAAGCTTCCGAGAAAGACGCGGCTTACTTCCGAGATCTAAACCCGTGCATTCCAGTGTGGGTTCACCATCACGACACGACTGTTTTGGATGGAAAAATACATTTGTTGCGCCTGGTCGTGCAAGTTATGCAGAAAACTTCATCCAGCCACGTTGATTTTTTTGTAAAAAAACTCCAGCAGTTAGAAGGAGAGAAACGCTTAGCCAAATAGCGCAGAAAACACAAAAATAAAAATAAAATTTTAAAAGCGCTCTCGATGGCTATCGGGAGCGCCTTTTTTGATTTTCCGAAGAAGATTTTGTTAGTGTGGCAGGAAATTTTCTTCATATCCTAGGAGCGGAGCTTGTTTTACAAAATCAATCCGCTCTTTTCCGGTCAATACACAAAGTTGTGCATCTTTCGGCTCAAGCGAGCTAATGGTTACTTCGTCGCTGTCGTAGCGATTACGGCAAGTCTCGGAGATCTCATCAATCACTTCTTGGATGGTTTCCATCCCAGCGGCGAATACCTCGCCATTCCTATGCAACTCGTATTTTTGCAAAAGCTGCACTGCCGGATCCACACCAGGTGTTCCTTCTGGCATCTTTCTTTTATAAACTTGTACCACAAAACCCATTTCATCCTCCTTTTGTTGTGGGCCTTTGTTACTACACCTGCTACAATTATACATCCTAACACTATTTTTGTCAATAGTAACGTATTGCTGATATAATAAAATGCATATGAAAATCTTTGTAAAAGCAAAACCTGCGGCAAAAGAGGCATCGGTTGAAAAGATTGACGATGCGCATTTTGTTGTTGCGGTGCGTGAGCCGCCGAATGAGGGGAGAGCTAACGAGGCAATCGCCCGGGCGCTCGTTGATTATTTTAACGCGCCGCGAACCAGTGTGCGCCTCGTCTCCGGCTTTTCCTCGCGCCAAAAAGTTTTTGAGATTCTATAACACTATGCCCGCAACATTCCAACATTCTGCAGAATGTTGGAATGTTGCGGAAGGCGTGGTAAGCTAGAAATTATATGAAAACGTCGAAACAATTGGAACGTTATTTTAAGGGGGCGGCTAATCACAGACGCATCGCCATTTTACACGCCGTGGAACAAAATGACGGGATTACGGTTGAGGAAATCGCTGATGTGCTGGCAGCTAATTTCAAAACTATTTCGCAGCATACTCGATCGCTGGTCCACGCCGGGCTTCTCAATAAAACATATCGCGGACGTCAGGTAATGCATTCGCTTTCTCCATACGGCCGCGCCTTTCTTAAGTTCATGAAAACATTCTAACTAACTAAAAACATTCTAACATTCTGCAGAATGTTAGAATGTTTTGGGTGGTGGTAGTGGCGCTTGACGGAGGGGGTGGTCGGAGTTATGGTTAAAAATAATAATGTCGCTTTTAAATAAGCATTTTTGGAAATTTTTTGCGGGGCTGGTGGGGCTGGTGGCGCTCGGGTTTTTGGTTGTTGCGGGAACGAATTTTTACGCGAAATACAAAATCCAGCGCGAGCAGACGCGCCAGCAAGCGGCGTATGACGCCACGCGAAAGCGCTAGCAGAAAAGTTATCCACAGCCAAGCCGTTGTGGAGTTTAATGGATGAGTTAAACTCAACAATAAGGAAGTTGAAAATTTGGAAATTTAATTATCAGAGGTTACGTAACACATAATATTTACGCAACCGCTAATCGCCTCTGATCACGCACAATTAGTCGACATGTCTTGACCCGAGGTGATTTATATCGCATTCCGGGTTTTTTTATTCCCAAAAGTCAAAATTATTAGCGTTTTATTAACTAGAAAAAATATGTTAATTATGGAACAATTAGAGGTACTAGAGATGCCTATCAAAAAACATTATCAATTTCCTGAGGATTTTATTGATAAGATAATTTGTGGAGACGCTGTTGGGGTTATGAAGAAAATTCCCGACGGGGTGGTTGATTTAGTTGTTACCTCGCCCCCATATAACATTAAAAATTCTACGGGTAATGGTCTTAAGGACGGACGTGGCGGAAAATGGGCAAATGCCGGATTACAAAAAGGATACGCGAATTATGACGACTGCATGCCGCACGAGCAATATGTGAAATGGCAAAGAGGGTGCCTTACTGAAATGTTGCGGTTAATTCCCGAAACGGGCGCAATTTTTTATAATCACAAATGGCGCGTTCAGGACGGTTTATTGCAAGACAGACAAGATATTGTGGGTGGTTTTTCTGTGCGCCAAATTATTATCTGGAAACGGAAAGGCGGCCTCAATTTTAATCCCGGTTATTTTTTGCCGACTTACGAAGTTGTTTATGTAATTGCAAAACCCAAGTTTAAACTTATTCCGAAAGCGAACGCGAGTGGGGATGTATGGGAATTTACGCAAGAAATGAAAAATGAACATCCGGCAGCCTTTCCAGTAAATCTTATAGACAGGATTGTTTCTTCTACGGACGCAAAGATTGTGCTCGATCCATTTATGGGCTCTGGTACTACAGCTATCTCGGCAATAAATTTCAAGCGCAATTATATCGGTATTGATATTTCACCGGAGTATTGCGAAATGGCGCGAAAAAGAATAAAAGATCATCAATCCCAATCTAAATTTTGGTAATACTATGACAAATAATAAACCCAAAACTTATACAAAGCAGGAACTGATAGCTAAGCTAAAAGAAATATCAGCGATGGGTTTGGTTCCTAATGCTAGGCGAGGCAACGCCGGCGGTATTGGTAATACGCTCGAAGATTTGCTCGGTATAGAAGAAAACAATTTGCCAATTCCAAATGCCGCTGAGTGGGAGTTAAAAACACAGCGCGTTAATACGACATCATTAACAACGCTTTTTCATACAGAGCCGTCGCCGCGCGCCGTTCGATTTGTGCCGCAAGTGCTTTTACCAAGATATGGTTGGCCGCATGAAGAGGCGGGGCATAGGCATCCGAGAGGAGAAATGAGCTTCCGCCAGACAATCCATGGCCAATCACGAAGCGACCGCGGCTTCATGGTTGTAGTCGATCGGAAACAAAGAAAAATTTTAATTTCATTTGACTCACAAAATGTTGATCCACGACATAAAACTTGGCTTGAATCAGTAAAAAGACGAGCCGGGCTCGGTGAACTTAGCCCACAGCCTTACTGGGGCTTCGACGACTTAGAACATAAAGCTGGGACAAAACTGCTTAATACTTTTTATGTTCAGGCTGAAATCAAAATAGAACGCAAAAGAGAATATTATAAATACAATAAAATAATGATGCTGCAGAAATTTAGTTTTGAGGGCTTTTTGAAAGCGCTGGAAGAAGCGAAAATCCTTGTGGATTTCGATGCTCGAACCGGACATAATCACGGAACGAAATTTAGAATGCGACAGGATTGTTTGCCAATGTTATATAAACAGGCAACAACAATTTTATGATAAAACTATGACCAATAATAAAAAATTAAAACAATTTCCCATTACATCTATTTGCCGGGCAGATTTGGAAGGGGCGGGTTTTGACGCTTCGGGAGTCGATGACGGCACAATGAAACAAATTGCCTCTAAGATGGCGGAGGCTTATTTAGAAATCATTTTTTGGATTGATATGCCTCTTGTTGCTGAATATTACGAAGTGCCGCGCAAAAAACTAAAGTGACTTGAATAAAAACCCAAAATCCGCTGCGATTTGGGAGATTTATGAATGAATATAAAAATATGCGTAAAAAATCACAAAAACAAAAGAGTGAACTATATAAGCCAGAAATTGAGGGCGAGAAAGATTTTTACGATTCAATAAATAGGGCGCTTAAGACAACCAAACATAAATATGCTCTTTTAGAAATAATTCAAAAATTTGAAAAGTATAAGAAATTCATGACGGAGAATATCATGCCTACGACCATTCCGTCAGGCAAGATTTTTGTGTTTAGATTTACGTATCAATTGAAGAAAAATGTTTGGAAAGACATTGAGGCGTGCGGGGATCAGTCATTGGCGGTATTGGCGGAATTTGTTATAGATGAGATGGGATGGAATAACGATCATTTAGATGCTTTCTTTTTTCCGGAAAAAAGAAAGGGCGGCGTATGGGAATGGTATACGACATACGAAATCGGCTCTGATGGCGCAGATAATGATCAGTTTCCCATCCTTCACACAAATGAAGTGATCGTTTCATCGATAGATTACAGCAAGCACCCCAAGCTCGGTTTTGTTTTTGATTTTGGAGATGACCATCGTTTTATGATGGAATATAAGGGTGTGCGGGATGCTGATAAAAATGACAAGAGAGGCGCTTTTCCTAAAATTATTGACCAGCGAGGCGTAGCTCCCAAGCAGTATCCGGATTATATTGATTAGTATCAGGGTATTGACGGAAAAGGGGGTTTGGAGCTAGGGTTAGAAAATCAAATGGAGCAACCGAAAAAACGATTAAAAAAGATTTTATTGTGGGCGGCGGGAATCGTTTTGGCCGCGTATGCCGCGGTTGTTATCTATCGCATCCCGCACGCGGTTGAAAAGCAAAAAACCGCCGAGGTTGTGGCGAAAATTCACGCGGCGAAGCTCACGTTTGACGATGTGATTGGAAAAAATTTGCCGCCGGATCCCGGCGCGGACGCCGATAAAACCATTGAAGGCGTTGACGCCAACAATAACGGCATCCGCGACGACGTGGAGCTGGCAATTTTTAAACAATATCCGAATTCGGCAAAAACCCGCGCGGCCGCGTTGCAATACGCAGTGGCGCTACAAATCGGCCTGACGCAAGTTTTTAATTCCGAAACTTTGGTAGCCATGGCGCAGGAAATGACACGGGCTACATTATGCTTGGGCAAACTTGATAGAGATATTAAAGTTTCTATACAACGCAAAGATGCGCTTGAAAAATTTATTTTAAATACGGACTCACGTAAAAATGAGCTCGAGGAAATCTATAGAAAATATATGGTTTCGCACGGCGATGTTGAGGGTAAATCGGATTGCGATATAGATCCGACAACTCTAGCTAACTAAACATGAAATATTTTCTGTTTATATTAATGTTGGTATTCTTGTTGCCAGCCCATGTTTTTGCCGCTTGCCGTGATACGGGGGCAACATTGATATTTGTTAATGGGATTTTGAATTCTCGGAAAGATGCAGATGAAAGCAAGGCTCAGCTTCAAGTAGCGTTTCAAAATAAATTTGGCAGTATTGTTAATATCAAATTTATCACCGGCTACAATCCGTCTCATCTTGCGGGAGCGGGGGATTTGGCGCAAAGCGCGGCCCAAGTTTTGGGCGGTTCAATTTCTGATTACGACCTCAAAACTATTCTCATGCAGATTCAGCCGGAAGTGGCGACGCGCAAAATTCTTCTCGTCGGCCATTCGCAAGGCACGCTTTATGCCAACTCCATATATAAATACCTCGTTGGCAACGGCGTGCCCGCAGAATCAATCGCGGTATATAATGTCGCGACGCCTGCTGATAAAGTCGCGGGCAGAGGCGCGTATCTTACTTCCTCAAACGATTCTCTAATTCGCAAATTGGCTGATATTGCTAAAAAATTGCGCACTCCTTCTCCTCTGTCCCCGAATATTGATATACCGATATTCCCGGGCGATACGGAAGGCGTTTATTCCGGGCATAATTTTATCCGCGCCTATCTTGCCGGCGCGTCTGATAAAATTGTGTCCGATGTCTCGCGCGAGCTTGATGGTCTTGCCGCAAAAACCAATACCGATGCCGAAACTTGTTTTAACGCCCCGCCTTCAACTATGGGTTACAAAATAGAAAAGGCGGTGTTTGCCGTTGCCGATCCGATCGCCGGCGGCGCGGTTTTGGCGGCTAGAACTTCCGTTAATGCGGAAAAGGCGTTGGCTGCAGCAATAGCAAACGGAGTTTTAGCGGCCGCGAAAGGAATCGGCAATACCGCAGCGGCTCTTCTTGCTTTTCGGCAGAGCGCGCAGCTACCAGCGCCGAGCGGCGCCAACTTGGCGGTTAAACCGCCAAGTGAGCTGCCTTCCTCCCCAACACTCGGTGTTGGAATTTCTTTAACACCGAGTGTTTTCCCAGAAAGCGGCGTTGAGTAAGGCGAGGGCGGTGGAGGCAATCAGCTTGTCGAAGCGCCAGCCGCCTTACCAACACCGAGTGTTGGTCAGACTGATGATCTGCCGGCTTTTTTACAGCTTAGCTTGGTAGGTGGCGGCTCGCCTGGATTTGGCGGGAGCTCGCCGTCGTCTTCAACATCCGATGTTACACCCACTCCTTACGAAGGAGGGGATGGGGGAGGTAATGGTGAGGAAGCCGAGCCGCCGGATGTTACTCCGCCGGATGCTCCGGCAATTATTTCTCCTTCGGAAGACGGTTTAGTTTTTATTTCAAGCAATATTGATTTTAGCGGGACGGCTGAATTCGACTCTGTAATTTCAAACAATTTTAACAACGCAACCACAACCGCGGGAGAAGACGGGGCGTGGCAGTTTACTTTTAGCAATTTGCTCCAAGGCGCAACCACTATTGAATTTTCAGCTCAAGATCAGGCTGGCAACCAATCTGCTTCTTCCGCAAGAACCATTTTTGTGGATTCTTTGGGGCCCGGAGCAACTCTTGTTATTGAAGAGTGCGAAGAAGGCGGCTCATCGCTTTCTCCGGATGGCTGTTTGTTGAGCGAAACCGGAGCAATTATGCTTAGCTGGTCAACGGATGCCGAGGATTTTGATTATTTTATTGTTGAATGCGAATCCGGCGGCGAAGAATGCGAAGATTTTGATTTTTCTGAAACTACAGATACGGGCGCTTCCTACGAATTGCCGTCAGCAAATACTTCATATGCTTTCACGGTCCGAGCCGTTGATCAAAATGGCAATATTGGAGACGCGGACTCAAAAACTTTGGAGGTTATATCTATGCCAGTTGTGATAAACGAAGTCGCTTGGGCGGGCACGGCAGCCGACTCTCACGACGAATTTATTGAACTTTATAACAGAACTTCTTATACGATCAATTTGGATGGATGGGCGCTTTACGCGCAAGATAGCGAAGAACCCTACATCAATCTTTCCGGAACTATTCAGCCAGCGTCCTATTTTTTACTTGAAAGAAAAGATAACGAGACCGTAAGCGATGTTGCCGCGGATTTAATTTATGGAAATGACGGATCTGATTGGGCGCTTAATAACACAGGCGAGGTTTTGGTTTTGTCACAAGATTCCACAACAATTGATCAAACGACTCTCTGTTCTGGAACTTGGTGTGGAGGGTCTGCCGGAGGATTGTATCCGAGCATGGAAAGAATTGATCCAGAAGTTGCAGGCACGGATACTGCGAATTGGGGCACCTCAAACGGAATTGTAAAAAATGGGATGGATGCCGCTGGCGTGGCGCTTACTGCGACGCCTCGAGCTAGAAATTCACTCCATTATTTAATCGCCCAGAGCACGACGCTTCCGGCAGACCGCACGCTTAAACAATCTTTCGGAACTTACATTATAAAAGAGAACGATACCTTCATTGTGCCGGTAGGAAAAACTTTAACAATTGAGCCGGGCGTGACTGTCAAGGTGGGCGGAAGCGCATCGTTGGAGGTGAACGGAACTTTGATAGCTGACGGCACTGCGGCGAATCATATTATTTTTACGAGCCTATCTGACCCGCCGACTTATTGGAAAAATATAAGAATTACTGCCGACTCGTCAAATTCCAGCGTCAGCTACGCGCAATTTAAATACGGCGGGCGATATTTCAGTAATACGCCGCTGGAGCAGCGCGCGGAGCTTTCAGTAATAAATAATTCAATCAATATTTCACATTCAACTTTTGAAAATTCTTACGGCGACGGCTTGCGGCTTACATTATCCAACTCAACAGTTTCAAACAATACTTTTTCCGTCGGCACGACGTCTTCAAGCAACGTCGGATTTGAAGCTTCCGATGGATCTCCAACAATTTCTCAAAATACTTTTTTGCAAAATTATCAGGGATTAAGGTTGAATACGGATACTTCGGCAAGCGTCCAGAGCAACACTTTCACGGACAACTTTGATTACGCGGTTTATGCTGTAAACGGCGCAAGCGAATTTTCGGGAAACTCCGGTTCCGGAAATGGAAACGGGAAAAACGGCATCGCTTTGGTTGGGACGATTTCCGCGGCGGGAGGCACAACTACGCTTTCAGCCAACCCGCTTTCTTATTTAATAGGAAGGTACCCGTCTGGCAACCCCAAAGTCGCAGCCGGGTCGGTTTTGGTAGTTGGCGCCGGAACGGTGTGGAAAGGCGAAGCCAACGATGCGCGTTTTGAAATTGATGGGACAATGAAATTAGAAGGCGCGAATAAAGACAGCATTTTATTTACTTCGCTTGCGGACTCCGCTCCGGGAGAATGGTATGGTATTACGCTTTCTTCAACTGGATATGTTTACGGAGGCGGGTTTACTTTGAGACATGGCGGTGGAGCGCCGTCGTGCTCCGGGTGCGCCGGGTTTTCGGTGATCGGCGGAAGGGTGAACTTGTCTGACGGGCGGATTCAAAACAATTACAAAGTCGGTATGCAGATTTATAACAGCGCGACTTCCACGCTTTCCAATTTTGAATTTTTGGATCACCAGACACCGGCTGGAAATTCCACCGCTTTGGTTTCCTCAAACTCAACATTGATTTTGGATAATTTGATTTTCTCCAACAACTTCGCCAACACCTCGCCGGAAGGACTTTATTAAGGTAAAATAAATCTATGCTTTTTCACGGCAATAACTTCCATTTTCTAAGGAATAGGGAGATAGATGTTCTTTATTTTACTATCGCGCTTCTTCTTTTCGGCGAGGGATTGATCTCCATATTTGTGCCGATTTATTTTTGGCAACTCGGATTTCCTCTTTGGAAAATAGTTTATTTTTACTTTTTGATTTCTTTGTCTTTTTTGATTTTGTCTTTTCTGATCATCCCATTTCTTAAAAAATTGTCAGATAAATCAATGATGTTTTTTTCGCTTCCATTTGTCGCGCTTTACTTTATCGGGCTCGGTTATTTACAAGATTACCCAGCCTTGTTTTATTTTCTTCCGCCGGTGCTTGCGATAAATATGATTTTGTTTAACGTGGGATATCACTTGAGTTTTTCGGGCGCCGCGGACGGCGAATATATTGGGAGGGAGCTTGGAATGCGGCACTTTGTGAGCGACATAGTAACTTTTTCAGCGCCGTTTTTGGGCGGACTTTTGATCGCGTTTTTTGGATTTAGGCAGGTTTTTTTAATCGCCTCCTTTTTTTTGTTATTAGCGATTCTCCCGCTTTTTTTCTTTCCGAGAAGGCGGATCAGCCCGGCGGTTTCCGCGCGCAAAATAATCGATCTTTTAAAAGACAAAAATTTGATGCCATTTACCATATCCGGAATTGGTTACGCAAATGAGAGAATGGTTGCGTTAATAGTCTGGCCGCTGTTTTTGTTTTTCAAAATCGGCGATATCAGAGAACTGGGCGGAGTGATTTCGCTTGGACTTTTTGCTTCAGCGATTGTTACGTTTTCTGCCGGATTTTTGGCAGATCATGGCAAAAGAAGGCGGCTGCTTAAATATTCAACATGGCTTTTTTCAGGCGTTTGGTTTTTGCGTCCTTTTGTAAACACCGTGGCGGTGGCAACATGGAGCAATATTGCCGGGCACGTTGCCAGCTCGTCGCTTTTGGTCGCTTGGGAAAGCCAGTATTACAAAATAGCGCGCGCGATGGGCGCCGGACCGCAAGCCGGAGGACTGTCCACTTTTATTTTAAGCAGGGAGGTTTTGTATCATATTTCGCGCGTTTTGTTTCTGCCGGTTCTTATGGCGTTGGGTTATTTGCTTCCTCAAAACCAATTTTTCTTTTCCGGTTTCATTATGGCCGCGCTCTTCGCTTTGCTTTTATTATTTTCAAATAGAGCGCATAATCTTTATTGATGGCTATGCCTAAAGATAATCCGCCAGCTGGCGGAGGAAAAATAGTTTTATCCCCGTCGGCGTTGAATCTTTTTTTGGAGTGCCCGAAATGTTTTTGGCTGGGAAAAAACAGGGGGATTCACCGGCCGGCGGGAGCGTTCCCGTCGCTTCCTGGCGGAATGGACTCGGTGCTTAAAAAATATTTTGATAAATTCCGTGCGCAAGGCGCGCTCCCGCCGGAAATTGAAGGACAAGTTGAAGGGAAACTTTTGGACGACCAAAAATTTTTGCGCGAGTGGCGGATAAATAGGAAAGGCATCCGTTGGTATGACGAAGAGCAGGAAGCGGAGTT
>MFHO01000035.1:11561-25110 GCA_001778635.1 Candidatus Giovannonibacteria bacterium RIFCSPHIGHO2_02_FULL_45_13
AAAGTCGAACCACGTATTATATTCCCGTCGACTATAAAACCCGCGGCTGGGCGGCAAAAGAAGATTCGCATTCTTATTATGTAAACCAGCTCAATTGCTACACTTTCTTGCTGGAAAAAAACGGGTTTAAAACGAAAAATTTCGCGTATTTGCTTTTTTATTCGCCACGCGAGGTTAACTCGGACTTGGGAACTAAGTTCCCAAGTGGGAACTTAGTTCCCGTTTTATTCAACGTTGAGCCGCGGCGCGTGGAAACAGATCCAGCCGAGGCATACAAGGTTTTCAAGGCTGCTGTCAAAACCCTCCGCGGCTCGCAACCCGCTACGCATTCCACTTGCCAATTCTGCAGTTGGGGAAACGACTTCTTGACCTTTGAATAATATGGGTGTATACTCTTCTTATTGTCTTTAGTAGGGAGGTCTGCCTACAAGAGCAAGTTTTATTAGGTTAGCTAAAAAGTTAGATGGCTAAAAAGCTATATGTAGGGAGTCTTTCCTACGACACAAACGACGAAAGCTTGAAAAATGCTTTCTCTAAGGCTGGCGCCGTAACATCGGCTACAGTGGTTGTTGACCGCATGTCCGGCCGCTCCAGAGGTTTCGGCTTTGTTGAGATGTCTTCCGACGAGGAAGCGGACAAAGCGATTGAGATGTGGAACGGCAAAGATCTTGATGGGCGGAGAGTCACTGTAAATGAAGCCCGGCCCATGACCGATCGTCCAGCAAGAGGAGGCGGTGGCGGCGGAGGTTTCAGAAATAGATACTAAGCATTACTTGGTATTTGTACTCACCCAGCACCATTTTTGTAAAATGGTGCTGGGTTTGATATTATGGAATTATGTGGAAATATTGGACTTGCGGCATTTTAGGCGTTTGGATCGTAATTATGCCCTATCTGGGTTTTCCGTGGGAAGTTCATAGGATTTTAATTGTGGTAACCGGAATTGTTATTGCAACGCTTTCTTTTTGGTTAGTTTCTGAAAAAAAAATTCAGGCGCGGCATAATAATGATGAGCCAAATGAGCCTGAAAAAACATTTTAAGCTGTTTGCAAGAACCGCACTTTATGCTGGCGGCGCGATTTTTTTGGTTGCCGGCTCATGGTCGTTTGTTAAAATTTATGGTCCAAGCGTTGCGTATGCGCCGGCCGAAGTGGTCATTTTTGAACCGCCGAAACCAAAACATGTTTTAACGCCGGATTCGGTTAAGGCGATTTATATGACAAGCTGGGTTGCCGGCACAAGAGAGTGGCGTGCAGACTTGGCAAATTTTATCAAAAAGACAGAGCTAAACAGCATTGTGATTGATGTCAAGGATTATACGGGCAGAATAGTTTTTAAAACAGGCGATAATTTTATAAAGAACACCGGATCGGAAGAAGTGCGCGTATCGGACATGCAGGATTTTATTGAATCTTTGCATGACGCCGGAATTTACGCGATCGCGCGCATTACTGTTTTTCAGGACCCGTTTTACGCAAAAAAGCATCCGGAGATTGCGGTGCAGAAAAAAAACGGCGCTTTATGGAAAGACAAAAAGGGGCTTTCCTATGTTGATCCGGCCTCTCGGGAGTTTTGGGATTATATTGTTCGCGTCGCGCGCGCTGCGGAACAAATTGGTTTTGATGAGTTGAATTTTGACTACATCCGTTTTCCATCGGACGGCAATATGTCCGATATCAAGTTTCCGGTTTCTATCACCAGAAACAAGGTGGAAGTTCTCTCCGAATTCTTCGCTTATCTTGATTCTCAACTCTCCGACCTTTCTGTGCCAATTTCCGCAGATGTGTTTGGGATGACAACTACAAATTACGACGATTTGAATATCGGACAGGTTTTGGAGGCCATCGCGCCGCATTTTGATTACATTGCCCCGATGGTTTACCCATCGCATTACCCGCCGACTTTTCGGGGTTATAAAAATCCGGCCGCGCACCCTTACGAAGTAGTGCATTACTCCATGTCAAAGGCGGTTGAGCGTTTATTGGCGGCGAGTACTACACCCGCGAAGCTCCGCCCATGGATTCAGGATTTTGATTTGGGAGCAACTTACGATGCCGCGAAAGTCCGCGCGCAGATTCAGGCAGTTTACGATTCAGGCTTAACTTCTTGGATGAGCTGGGACGCCGGAAATAAATATACTAGGGACGCTTATCAGGAGGAGTAAAATTGCAAACGCCTACTATTTTTCCACCTGCTTTAATTACAAATTTATTTTCCAAATAGGCGGGGCTTTTTAATTTAATTTTAATTTTTTGAATATTGTTCATTTTATCAAAACCAGTTAATGTGGAAATCGGATAGCTATTGACGCCGGATTCAAGGACAATACGCCGTCCGGGTTTTTCTATGAATATACAGGAAGATTCAAAATTTTTCGCCGGTTTTCTTAAAGCGCGAGTTTTATTTTTTGGCCTGCTGTTTGATTGAAAATTCTTTTCTATTGTTTTACTGAGAGTCGGACCCTTGAACCATTTCAACTTTGAATTCTTTTTAATAAGATTATTGCCGGTAAAAGTCGATACGGGAATAAAAATCATTTTATCTCGCCGATATTTAGAAAGAATGCGGGAGAAAATTTGGATAGCTTTATAATATGCTTTTTTAGAGAAATGGACCTTGTCGATCTTGTTCACAGCCACCATTATTTTCTCTATGCCTAAAAATTCGGCGATTTCCATATGCCGCAGTGTTTGCGGCGTGATCCCTTCGCTTATATCGATTACTGTAACTGCGAATCTAGCGTCAGAGGC
The DNA here is from genome assembly GCA_001778635.1 of Candidatus Giovannonibacteria bacterium RIFCSPHIGHO2_02_FULL_45_13. Taxonomy (GTDB): domain Bacteria; phylum Patescibacteriota; class Minisyncoccia; order UBA11713; family 2-01-FULL-45-33; genus GWA1-44-25. The sequence continues at coordinate 14,312 of MFHO01000035.1, forward strand.
GCCAGTAAGCATGTTTTTTATAAGCTCTTTATGCCCGGGCACATCAATAAATTCATATAACGTTTTGCCGAGCTTTACGATTGCGCGTGTGGTATCAAGGGTCATTTCGTTTTTGCGCTCGTATCGAAAAGAGTCTAAAAGGTGCGCCCACTCAAAACGTTTCCCAAGTCTCTTTGCTGTTTTTGCTGTTTCTGCAAGCCTGTCTTTTGGCATTGACTTTGTTTCATAAATTAGCCGGCCTATCAGCGTAGATTTGCCGTGGTCTTTTTCACCTAAAATTACAACAGGTATCATAAGATCACATGTAACCCAATGCACGGAGCCGCTCCATCACGGCTTGCTCTTCTTTATCCTGTGCTCTGCCCATGCGCTCGGAGAGGCGCGAGTGGCCGAGTTCTTTCAAAATCTCGTGAATTGTTCTTGCGCCAGATTTTACGGCTACCGTGCAGCGCGTGCATCCAAGGCTTCTGAATCGCTCCCCGTTCCTAGAAAAATAAAGAGGACTTATCGGAACGTCGTTTTTATAGATATATTGCCAGACGTCTATCTCCCTCCAGTGGAGTATTGGATGAATCCGGTGATGGTCGGCTTTTTCATCTATTGAATGATGCCCCCATATTTCCATTGGCTGGTTTTTGTAGTCCCATTTCCATTTTTTATCGCGCGGAGAAAACATCCGTTCTTTTGCGCGGATGCCGTGTTCGTCTCGCCGGATGCCCAAAATAAGCCCGTCAAATTTTTCTTTTTTCATAAGTTCCCGCAGGGCATCTGTTTTATTCGCCCCGCAACAGGAGATACTTGAAATTTTGTCATTTTTAATGATGCTTTTGGCGACCAAGATTTTCAAACTCCACGCATTTGCCAATTGGTTGCGCAGCGCATAAGTTTCCGGAAAATCTATGCCGTTATCGATGTGGATGACGGGGAAGGGTATGCGGTTAAAAAACGCCTCGCGGCAGAGAGCGAGCAAGGCGGTTGAATCTTTCCCGCCGGACCAAAGGACGGCTAAATTGTTGAATTTAGATTTCGCTTCACGCAGTATAAATATGGATTTTTCCGTCAACAAGTCTAAATAGCCGTTTTGCATATTATGTATTATACATTTTTTAATTTATAAAGTTTTTTATTCGTTGCACTGTTTTTTTGCCGGCAATATAAAAGATGGTGTGTGGTGGGCGCGGCAAGTTTTTTTTTGTAAGCTCCTCATTTAACTCAAAGTGCAGCCTTTCTACAAGCTGAGGTGATACATCGGACATATTTTCTTTTTCTTCGGGATCCAGCGCGACATTGTAAAGTTCGGTTTCGGGCGCGTTTTTTGATTTGCCGGCAGCGTGAAATATATACTTATAATGGCTTGTGCGCAGCGCCGATGAATAAGCGTATTCTGCGGGCGCTATAAGACCGAGGTTTTTTTCGCAGGCTTCCAACAAAGATTCGCCCTGAAACATATCCGGGATTTTGATTTGCAGAAAATCCAAAACAGTGGGCGCTATATCTATACTTCGCACGATTTGTTCCGTTACGCCGGATTTTTCCGATTTGGGCAGGCGAATCATTAGCGGAACGCGCAAAATTTCATCGTAAAATTTTTTATGATAAAGACCGCCGTGTTCCATAAATTCTTCTCCATGATCGGAAGTGAATACCACTACGGTTTTTTCCATCAATTTTTTTGCTTTAAGAAATGTAATAAGCCAACCTATAAATGAGTCCACGTAGTTGATTGAACTGTCGTATAAAGCTTTTAGACGTTCCACTTCCTTTTCATCGCTTTTGAGCTTCTTCATCAAGTTGTAGAAAGTGGTATTCAGCTTGCTTAATTCCTCAAAAGATCTTGGTATGGCTCCATTGTAATTTTTATCGTACATATCAATATACGGTTCCGGCGGCAGATAAGGCGAATGCGGCGCATATGTATGAAAAAAAACGAAAAATCTATCGGATTGCTTGCTTAAAATCCATTTAACAAGCGGGTGATTTTCTGGCCTGGAAAGAGGATGCGGAGTTGTACTATAAATATCAAAGCCCTTGCTAAACCCTATCTCCGGAAATAGCATGGCGTCTTCCGTGAAAGCGGCGGTTGCGTAGCCGGCATCTTTCATAATTTCCGCAAGCGTTTTGGCTTTTCTCTGAATTTGCCAAGCCCTGCCTTTTTGGGAAATATTTGCCATTACGCCGTGGAAGGTTGGGTAAAGCGAACTCATTATAGACATGAATGCGGGCGCTGTGCGCTGGGACTGGCTGAAACAATTTTTAAACAGCATGCTTTCTTGCGCCAATTTATCTATATTCGGCGAAGTATTTCTGTGGTAGCCATAGCAACTTAAATGATCTGCTCGAAGAGTGTCTATTCCTATTAGCACGAGGTTGTATTGGCCGGTCATTTTAATTTAAATTAAAATCGGTTTTTCTTTAAGAAGCCGTTTGGCGTTTTTCAAGTCTCTCGGAAAGTCTATTTCAATTGCTCCAAACGGCGCTATATTATGCGGCCAGATAGATTCTTTTTTAAGCGTTTTTTCAACTGCGCGCTCAAAATATTCGCTTGAAAATTTTTCCTGAAAGTTTTTTAAATTTGCTGCAACCGCGTGCCAGAATTTTGGAGAGAACTTATTTAGTCCCAAGGCTTCGCCGACGGATTCCGCGGGGAGCACGGACTTATTGATCTTGGATATTGAGCCGTATTTATTTATTTTTACCTTTATTTCTTCAGCTCCGCATCGTTTATATTCCGTTGCCATCAAACTTCTCTTGTTCGATAACATCTGCTTAAGTATTCTATAGTCAAAAATCAAATCCCCATTTATTTGAATTACGGTTTCGCCCCGCTTTACATATTTAGTAGCTAGAGCCAGAGAGTAAAAAGTATTGGTATTGTAAAATTTCGGGTTGTAAACAAATGCTACATTCAAATCCCGGTATTTTGCGGCGCACGCTTTAACTGCGTTTGCGGCATGGCCAACCACTATTACGATATCCTTGATGCCGCACCTCTTTAAGATATTTATCTGGCGTTCCAATATGGATGTTCCTTGAATTTTAATCAAGCACTTGTGTTTTGCGCCCCCGCTACACAACAATCTTGTCCCTACGCCAGCCGCCAATATTATTGCCCTTTTTTTAGTTTTTGGCATAATGTAATTTATATTAACCTTCCCGTAAAAAAAAACAATTATGAGAACGGACCTTGAATCAAGCCGCGCGAGTTATAGCGACAATTCTAACCCGAATGCTGAAATTGGGTTTGTTGTTTTTTACCCATTTCAATTTTATGTTTTTAAAAACGTTTATAAGCATTTGTCAAACAAAAGCGAATTTATAGTCGATCTGGGAGCGTTTTTCCCAGTGGAGCAGCCCGGGCGTTTGGTTGAAAGTATTATTAAACTCCTTCGGGAAAACGGCGTTTACTTTAGGGTTTTCAGGTATGATGATTATTTTTATCCTGCGCGCGGCGAAAAATTTTTTTCCAAGTACGCTGCTCTGGTTTCTTTATGGAAAAGAGGGTGCTTGAATTTTGAGTTTAATCAAGCGAAGAAAAAAATTCATCTTACTTATGGCGCAGGCAAAGACCTTATAACCTATGGTACCTGGAAACGATTTTTTGATTTAATTTTAGCCTACGGCGAGCGGGATCATAAATATTTTTCTATTTACACAAATTCCGAAATTGTTGGCAATCCAAAGTTTGATGATTGGTTTAACAACGAATTTGATGAAGAGTTTTTAAAAAAAATAAAAAGCGGGCTGGATAAGAATAAAAAAACCGTTCTCTATTTACCGACGCACAGTGACTTGTCTTCTATTGACGACCTTGCCGGCGAGCTTAAAAATGTTGCCAGAAATTATAATGTAATAACTAAATTACATTATTATACTGCGCATGAAGAAGCGGACAGGGTAGAAAAGCTAAGGCACAAAGAAATGGTTTTACTTGGAGATGACGCTGATCTTTTGCCGCTTTTTAAAATAACTGACGTCGTTTTAAGCGATAATTCCAGCGCTATATTTGATGCCATTTTAGCGGACAAACCTCTCATTCTTACCGACTTTTTGTCCGATGAATTTTTAGACGTTGACCATAAAAATTTAAAGCAATATCGGCGCGGAACGGCGGGAGCCCTTACTTATTCCGGAAGTATTGAGCAAAGAATTAAAAAAGAAAAAGCTGTTTTGACCATAAAGGCGGGCGCCGATCTCGGTGAGGCAATAAAAACGGCGCTTGAAGATTCCGATGTTTTTAAAAAGTCTCGAGAAAAAATTCGTAATGCAATTTTTGCGTTTCAAGACGGGCGCTGTGGGCAAAGGGCGGCAGACGCAATCAACGAATTTGTTTCACAAAAAGCGTTGCCTGAGCGCCCTCTTTTTTATTATCTTCTTAACCAGTATAAATCGGAAGCGCCTCCTGAACCAGACATATCCATAAAAAATTTAGAGAAAAATTTTTTATTCAGCGTTATTCTGCCGGTTTTCCCGCGCACAGACATTAATCATTTTAAAATATGCCTCCTTTCTTTGGTGAAGCAAAAATTTTCTTTGGGAGCCTTTGAAATCATTGTATTGAATATGGCTGGCGAAGAAATGACCCAGCTGGTCACGGATCATTTTAAAAACGACGCCAAAATGAACAGCATTAAATTGCTGTCAGTAAATGCTCCTGTTTCTGCTGCGTTTCCTGACGGCGTGCGCTTGGCTTTGAATAAGGCTGATGGCGGATACGTTGCTTTTGCGCTCCCTTCCTGCTTTTATCGTTCTGATTGGCTGGATAAACTAGGTTCGCAATATTTACACAATCAAGACATAACTGGCGTGGGGGGATATGTGACTGCTACGGAAAAAATCCTTAATGTTTTCTACGAATATTATTTATTGGATTTATTAAAGAAGCTGAATATAAAAACACGCGCCAATTTTAATAAAAATTCGATAAGTATCAAAAGCAGTTTTTTTTACCAAAATCCTGCTGGGTGCGGCTCAAATGTTTCATATAAAAAGAAATTTTTAGACAGCTTAGATTTTAGCTTATTCGCGCCGTTTCCGGAAATTTTTGAACAAGAACTCAAATATATCGCAATGTCGAATGGCAGAAAGATGAGCTTTATTTCTTATCCCGCTTATGAAATGGAGCGGATGAGTTTTTTGAGATTTTTGCAAAGAAATTTTATTGAGGGTATTGGATTTTGCATGCTTTATTTAAAAGACCCATCGCTTCAAAAATATTATAAGTATACACTGTTTTTTCCTCTGCGGCTGGTTGTAGGATTCATTTTAGACGACTTTAACAATTTCCGCCTCGCGCCGGTAATTTTTTTGGGTTCTGTATTCAGGTATTTCGGCAGAATCTGGGCGATTTTGAGCTATTTTTACTTTAAACTTTACCATTCCGGACATTAAACTTATCCACATCTCGGCACTATTTTTCCCCTGTGCCTATTGTATCATGGAATTATATGGTTTTAATGAAAAAAGCCGGAGTTAAAAGCTACCTGCTTTTGAGTATCTTGCTCGGTGGGCTTTTGTTTTTTGCGACTCGCGTTTTAAAAATAGAGACTAGGAATGACAAAGCAAATCTATCTTTAAGTTTAGGGAAAAGCATAGCCCAAGCAAGCCATAATCAGTGCAATTTACCGGGCGCCTATCAGAATACCGGTTCCTAATTATGTTGACGATGAATAATTTTGATTACCGCAGGGCATTGAAAATTACCTTTTTGGCCGTTTTTGTTTTGTTGTCTGTCGGTGGATACTCTGCTTTGGCTAAAGATACAAAAGATAAATCGGAATGTTTTGATTATTATCATTTTCAAAGCGTTGACATTGATCTTCACGCTTCCGGCGCGCATTATAAACCCGGGGACCAGGTTAAATTCGTGGGATTTTTGACAAACGAGAATAATTATCCTTTGGTAGGCGGGTCTTTGATTTTGCGGGTGAGTCGCCAAAACGCCGTTTCAAATATAGGCAACGATATTGTTGATGAGTGGGTCGCCAAAACAGATATTAACTTGGCGCCCTTGGAAAAACAGGCCGTAGAGGCTATTTACACTCTTCCTTCCGGAACCACGGCCGGAACTTATATATTGGCTTCATACTTTGTAACGCAGGAAAAGTTTAATATTTCCGGACTTTCATTTACGGATGATATTTATGGCGGATACGCCGTTTTTGACGTGGAAGGCTCAAAAGAAGCTTTTTTCCGATTTGACCGCGCCGGCGTGAAAGTAAACGGAAAAAGTTTCAATATTTTCGGTTTTACGGACAAGGTGTTTCCGGAGGATACGGAAAAACTATCAATAGGCGTTCCTTTAAAGAACGACGGCGCAAAAGCAATTTCGGCTAAAATTTCTTACAAACTTTATTATTGGGATAGCGCCGATGCAGATAATTTAATAGAATCGCGGGAAGAAAATATTGAGATTAAAAGCAAATCATCAAAGGAGCTCCTCTGGGATTTAAACGTCAAAGATTATCCGGTTTATTTTTTGAAGATCAAAGCGGTTGGAGACGGCCAGAACAGCGAAGTGCACATAAGATTGATCAAAAAAGGTTTTAGGCCAAGGCTCAATTTTGTGGGTCTAACAAAGTTTCCTCTAGACGGCGGAGGCGCCAAGGCTTTCTTGTGCTACCACAATGTGACGGATGGCAAGGGAGCGGCTAAAATCGAATTGACTTTAAAAAATGGAAAAGGAGAAGTTATTGCGACAAAATCAAAAATCGCGACCACCACCGCCAATATAAAACTTTTGAGCGACCGGATTGGCAAAAAACTCAATAAACTTACGCTCTCTGCTCAAATTTTAAATATGGATGGCGAAGTGCTGGACAAAGTTGACATCAAATACGATTGCTCTGCTTTCAGCAGATCGCTTTGTTCGCTATGGTTGAACAAGGGCGCTTATGTATATTTATGGTCCGGTATTGCATTACTGGCAGCTGCGGCTTTATTTTATATTTATCAGCGGTTTATCATAAAGAAAAAAGATGTTATCGTATAAAAATATAATTGGCAATCTGGTAATTTTCGGCGTCTTTTTGGTCGCTCTGTCTTTTTCAACAGATGTTACTTTTGATGGCATCGTATACGGCGCATCTACCCAAGGGTCACAATCCGTATCTCTAACGCACCAAACGGAGCAATGCATTTCCAAAAGCGGACAAGTCAGCGGTACTATATACGCCAGAGGAATTGATTGCTCCAATCCAGGCGACTATGATAGAAAAAGTACCGCGTTGACAACAGTCATTTATGACGGAGAAGTCAGAAAAGGCGGTATTTTAATTCAGAGCTCCGATGTGCTGAATGACGGGGACACGCTTACGGTTAAATTGATTGAAAACGCGTCTTATTTTGCCACCGGCGGCTCGTTTGATTCTCCCCCGGCTTTTTGGGTTGATGCTTTAAACTCGGGCGCGCATGCGACTTTTTACCATGATGTTTGCGTGCCGGGGTTTAATAGCGGTTATATAAATACTTATAAGCTATGGGAATCGCAGAAAGAATTTCCAGAAGAGAACAACGACGGTTTTTACTTTGTATTTATAAAAAAACCTTCCGTCGCTTTGCAGGCGAATGGGCTGAGTTGCGGCGCGCTAGTTGCTACTGAAATCGGCAGCGGAGTAAGAGAACTAAATACTATCTGTAATGTTAATTCTACTGGGCCGGTTGCTACTTTAGCTGCTATATTTGACGAAACCCATGTGTCAGACGCCGGTTTTTTGGCGCGCCCATTTATGGGTAAAAGCGCTGAGTGGCAAAAAAACGACCAGAAAGGAGCTGTGTATGATTTGCGCAATGCTGGTTCGCTTGCTTCCGCTCGACTTGATTGGTCTTTTGATGTGACTACTGCTTCAAACGAGCCTGATCTTGTTGTGTCATCTGGAAGCGTAACGTTTTCTCAGCCTACAAAGAAGTTTTCTCTTTTCAATATCGCCCATGCTTTGGTTGCCGGAAGCCCCGTGAATTTCACCGGCTTGGTAACTAACATCGGCGGTTCCGTGGCCGGCCCTTCCCAGACGCGTTTGCGGATTGACGTTGGCAACAATGGCTGGACCGTTGGCGAGCCGCAATTTACTGCTTCCACTGCCGCTATTGCTCCGGCAGGAGTGAAAGCGGAAACCTGGTCTGGAGTCTGGACCCCGACCTCTGGAACTCACAGTTTTGAGTTATGCGCGGATTCAAATAATCAGGTCACGGAATCCAACGAAGGAAACAATTGCGTTTCTCAAACTTTTACCGTGCCTCCTTTCGGAGGAGGTGCAGGAGTAAACTGTTTGATTAATCCCGGATGTCCGGGCGGAAGCGGATGCGCGAATCCTGCGCTGTGCCCGGTAGTTCCGGTTGCGCCTGTTGCCAGCCAATTAGGCTCCGATACCGGCTTTTTCTGCCCTTCCCACCAGGTTCAGCTCAGTTGGACTTATTCCGACCCAAATAATGACCCGCAATCATCTTTCCGGGCGCAGGTTGATGACAATGCAGGCTTTTCTTCAATGATTATGGATGTTTACAAAGACACTGCTGACAAACTCTATATCACTCCGGCTGACATTTTAGCTTTGGGAACCAAATATTATTTCAGAGTCGCCGTGAAAGATTCAACCGGAGCGTGGTCAAACTGGTCGCAAACAGCAGATTTCACAACGCCCGCGAATTGCGCGCCGACTCCGGATTTCCTCTTAAATTCTTCAGGCAATATCTCCGTAAATGTGACTGGCGCAGGATCGGCTGTAAGCAATGCTACAAAAATTACCGCCACTCCGCTCAACGGCTTTGCCAGCAGTATAGATTTGTCCGTTCAGTCTGTTTTACCGGCCTTGGCCGGCGCGACTTTCAGCTTTGTTGACCCTCCATCTCCGAATCAGCGCCTAACGCCGGCGGAATATAATTCAGGTTCCGTTTTCAAAGTTACCGTGCCGGGCACGACTGCTCCCGGAAACTATGCCATAACCATTCAAGGCCAGGGAGCCAGTCTTACAAAGATGGTTACTTTAATTCTTCAGGTTAAATCAGTAAGTCCGGAGTTTCAGGAGATTTAGATTCCTACCAATTACGCATTGCTACGAATTCATGAATATGCTAAAGTCCTAAGATATGGAGGACCATAAGTTTCTGATTCCATCTTCAATAATTTTAGCAGGGGTTATAATCGCGGCGGCGGTTTTATATGTGCGGATGCCTATTGTAGAGAAAGTAGCCGCCCCAGTAGGGGCGAGCCTCGCCCAACAAAATGTTGGGCGGGACGCCTTCAAAATCCGCTCGGACGATTTTGTTTTGGGCAATCCCACCGCCAAAGTTGTTTTAATTGAATACGGAGATTTTCAATGCCCTTTTTGCGGAAGGTTTTTTAAGACTACGGAGCAAGAGTTAAAAGAAACCTACATTAAAGAAGGCAAAGCCGCGTTGGTCTGGCGGGATTTTGCGTTTTTGGGAGAGGAATCTTTCAGAGCGGCGGAGGCAGCCAAATGCGCGGCGGAGCATGGCAAATTTTGGGAATACCACGACCACTTGTTTAATAACCAGAAAGGAGAAAACGAGGGGGCGTTTGCCGACGCAAATTTAAAAGGTTTTGCCAAAGCGCTTGGACTAAACGAATCGCAATTTAATTCCTGTTTTGATTCCGGAAAATACCGCAAAGCGGTTGAGGATGAGTCCGAAGAAGGCAGGCTTTTGGGAGTGAATGGAACTCCAGCGACTTTCGTGAACGGCAAACTTATCAGCGGCGCCCAACCGTTTTCTGTATTTGAGAAAGCGATTGAGGAAAAGCTTGAAAAATAATGGAACTAACAAAAAAAGAACGCCGTGCGCTCCGGCGAGAGGAGCAATTGAGAGAAATTGTCGGAGTCGCGCGCACGAGACGGCTTAAGGCTTTAGCGGTTTGGGCAGGCGCGGTTTTGCTCGTGGCGGGATTGATATACGGAATTTATTATTATTTATTTTTTTTACGAATCACTGCATTGGTTGATTTAGGCGAAACTTTTTCAATTGAGGGCACAAAACATGTCCCGGAAGGCACGAATGTTGAATACCATACCAACCCGCCGTCTTCCGGCGCGCATTATGGCAAAGCGGCTGACTGGGGGGTTTATGATGAGGAACTGCAGGATGAACAGATTGTGCACAACCTTGAACATGGTGGCGTATGGATTTCTTATAAACCATCCATCCAGCCAGTTGTCAAAGAAAAATTAACTAATCTTGTAAAAAATTACCGCAGTAAAGTGATTTTGACGCCCCGCGAGGCAAATGACAAAGATATCGCTGTTGTAAGCTGGGGCAGGATTTTTGAATTTGATGTCGCCACAGATGGATCATTTGATGAACATGTTGTTAAAAGTTATATTACTAATTATAAAAACACCGGTCCTGAACTGGTCCCGGATTAATCTTGAAACATGGAACATATGCTTTATGATGTTGTAATTATCGGTGGAGGCCCGGCTGGAGCTGCGGCGGCAATATATGCGGCGCGCAAACGACTCAAAACTTTGCTGCTTACCGAATCTTTCGGCGGGCAGTCTATTGTTTCCGATGATATTCAAAACTGGATAGGCGAGCCGCACATTTCCGGATTTGATCTCGCGCAAAAACTTGAAGCGCATGTGCGTACCTTCCACGACGTTGTAGAAATTAAAATGTCGGAGAAGGCCGTAGAAATTCGCAGTATTAAATGTGGTGAGGATAGGATTTGTGATTTTGAAATAAAAACCGACCAAGGCAATATCTATGAGGCAAAAACTCTGATTTTGACAATGGGCGCAAGGAGAAAAAAACTTAGCGTGCCCGGTGAAGATAAATTCGGAGGCAAGGGC
>MFHO01000035.1:25125-56156 GCA_001778635.1 Candidatus Giovannonibacteria bacterium RIFCSPHIGHO2_02_FULL_45_13
ACTTGCGACGCGCCGTTATTTTCCGGGAAGAAGGTCGCTGTAATCGGCGGGGGCAACGCCGGGTTGGAGGCCGTGGTGGACCTTTTTCCCTATGCTTCTGAAATCTACCTTTTGCATCGCGGCGATGCTTTAAAGGGCGATCCGGTAGAGCAGGAAGAAATTAAAAAAAATCCGAAATTAAAACAAATTATTTTAAACGCGGAGACCGTTGAGATTCTCGGAGACGGTGCCCGTCCGGCAGGCGGGTTCGTCTCAGGCATAAAATACAAGGATTTAAAAACCGGCGAAGAAAACACATTGTCTGTTGACGGGATTTTTGTGGAAATAGGTTCCCAACCAAATTCAGAAATAGTTAAGAATTTGGTGGATTTAGACCAATGGGGGCAGATAAAAATTGATCCGCGGCACGCCGCAACTTCGCACCCGGGGATTTTCGCGGCAGGGGACATCACAGACGACCCATACAAACAAAACAACATCTCTGCGGGAGACGCCGTAAAAGCCGCTCTTGCTGCATATAACTATTTACTCAAGCGCGAAAAACAACCTCCCGCCGCCGGTTAAATACCAACACTCGGTGTTGGTACAGTAGTTAGTCAAGCCTAATTTCTTTATCAAGTTCTTCTTTGAGCAATTTTGCTGCGCTTGTCTTAACGAAGTGATAATACTCGGATTTATTAGTAAATTGAGAAAGAATGACATCTTGTTCTAAGAGAGGTCCCCATCTATTGTGACTAATGTAATCAGAATAGCTTGACCACGGAAAGCGATGTTCGCGATTGTGCCAACCATCCATTTCTCTAGGATTGCGGTGAATATATGCGGATAGATACAATAGTTGTTTATTATCTTCAATACGTACTGCTTTAAACGGTCCCTGAAAGAGATGTCCGCTCTTTTCATATTTTGTGTTAGCATACTTAGTGAAAGAATTTAATACGCGTTGCATATATTGAGAGATGCCACCTTCTCGCGCTTCACGAAGCATCAAATGAAAATGATTTGGCATCAGCGCAAAACTTTCTAATGCAACATAACGATTGCTGGCTATTTCGGAAACTTCATCTGCGAATATATCCAACACTCGGTGTTGGTTTTTTATAAAATCAGCTACAGATTTGTTTATGCGTAATGGCGGCAGATCGCATTGGAAAAACAACAGAAGGAAAAGAAATCGCGCTCTATCGCCGTCATCCAAAAATATATTTTGCTTGTTATTGCCTCTATTAAAAATATGGTAATACTCGTTTTGCGCAAAGCTCATCTTTCTCATATCAGTTAATCTAGCAAATGGCATAATTTTTGTCCAACACTGAGTGTTGGTAAATTAGATTATGCACTTATTTTGTTTAATTTATTTGATATACTAGAAATATGGCAAAAATAGCAATTAACGGGTTTGGGAGAATCGGGAGGTCGTTCTTCAGGGCGGCGTATGGAATGCCAGATTTTGATATTATTGCGGCAAATGACTTGGCGGACGAGAAAACTCTTCGCTATTTGCTTAAATACGATTCGGTTTACGGGCGCTATTTAAAGGAGCCGCAAGGCGTTCAATTTTTTGCCGAAAAAGATCCGGCCAAACTTCCGTGGAAAAAATTAGGAATTGATATTGTTGTGGAATCTTCCGGGTTTTTTACCTCGTCCGAAAAAGCAAAAATTCATTTGGATGCCGGCGCGAAACGCGTGGTAATAACTGCCCCGGCCACTGGCGACGTTGTAACAGCGCTTGTTGGTGTAAACGACGATGAATTTGGCAAGAAGCATCCGCTAACCTGCAATGCTTCCTGTACGACAAATTCTGTTGCGCCGGTTATGAAAATCCTTTTGGAAAATTTTGGAATAAAAAAAGCCGCAATGACCACGATTCACGGCTATACTGCGACCCAAAAACTCGTGGACGGGCCGGATGTCAAAGATCCGCGAAGAGGACGGGCGGCCGCGCTAAATATTGTGCCATCCACAACCGGCGCGGCAGAAGCAGTGATCCAATCCATTCCAGAACTTGAGGGAAAATTTCAAGCAGAATCTATCCGCGTTCCGGTGATTACAGGCTCTATAAGTGTTACAACGGTATTGGTTGAGAAAAAAACGACGCGCGAGGCTGTAAATGAACTTTTCAAAAAAGAGGCGGCAAAGCCACGCTGGGCGCATGTTTTAAAAGTTACCGAGGATCCGATTGTTGTAACTGATGTGGTTGGAGAACCTTATGGTGCAATAATTGACGCAACGCTCACGCAAGTTTTAGGCGACGACCTCGTCAAAGTTTTTTCCTGGTACGACAACGAATCCGGCTACACCGCGACTTTGATTGAGCATGTGAGAAAAGTAACGGAAAATTTATGAAAATCTATATCGGGGCTGACCACGCAGGGTACGAGATGAAAGAGGTGTTGAAAAAATACCTTGCTGATTTGGGACACCAAGTTGAAGATAAGGGCGCTTTTAAATATGACCCGGAAGACGATTATCCGGATTTTGTCATTCCCACCGCGCAAGCGGTGGCGAATGATCCAAAAAATAGTCGCCACTCGACTCCACTCGGGGTACAGGGGATAATAATAGGCGGTTCCGGCCAAGGCGAGGCGATGTGCGCGAACCGCGTACGAGGCGTACGCTCTGCGGTATACTACGGAGGAAGTCTGGAAATTGTGGAATTGTCGCGCAAACATAATAACGCAAATATTTTGTCATTGGGCGCCCGTTTTATTGACGATGAACTTGCTAAAAAAGCCGTGAAGTTGTGGTTGGAGACCGGTTTTGATGGCGGCCGGCACGAACAACGCATTGCTAAGATGGACCAGTAGTCATATAATATTTTTGTGCCACGTTTTATTTTTGTAATTGGAGGCGTTATGTCCGGAATCGGCAAGGGTATTACTACCGCGTCTATTGCCAGGATTTTAAAGTCCAAAGGATTCCGCGCCACTTGCGTCAAAATCGACCCCTATCTCAATGTTGATGCAGGCACCATGAATCCCACCGAACACGGTGAGGTTTTTGTTACCGAAGACGGCAGGGAATGCGATCAGGATATCGGAAACTACGAGAGATTTTTGGATGAAAATATATTATCCATAAATTATATGACGAGCGGTTCGGTATATCTTTCAGTGATAGAGCGCGAGCGTGCTTTGGAGTACGGCGGGAAATGCGTGGAAACGGTGCCGCATATCCCTGAGGAGGTTATACGTCGTTTGTCGGCTGCGGCGAGGCGCACAAAAGCTGATTTTGTTTTAGTTGAAATAGGCGGGACTGTCGGCGAGTATCAAAATTTAGTATATTTGGAAGCCGCGCGTATGATGCACCTTAGAAATCCGCAAAACGTAATATTTGTTTTGGTAAGCTATCTGCCAGTCCCGAAGCAAATCGGGGAGATGAAGACAAAACCTACGCAGTACGCGGTTCATTCTTTAAACGCCGCCGGTATTCAGCCAGATTTCATTGTGGCCAGAAGTGAAATGCCGCTAGACGAACCAAGAAAAAAGAAGCTCTCCATTTTTTGCAACATTGGCCCCGGAGACATCATCTCCGCGCCGGATATTGACAATATCTATGAAGTTCCGATAAATTTCGAAAAGGATAAGTTTGGGCTCAAAATTTTGAACAAATTCGGCATCCGGGCGCGCAAACAAGATTTAGGGTCTTGGACGCGCATGGTGCGGAAATCCCGCCTTGCAAAAACAGATGTTGTAATAGGCATTGTCGGCAAATATTTTGGGAGCGGAAATTTTACGCTTACAGATTCTTATATCTCTGTAATCGAGGCAATCAAACACTCAGCGTGGAGTTGCGGAAGGCGGCCTAAAATTCTTTGGCTTGACGCTGAATCTTACGAAAAAAATATCAGGAACATGAAAAAAGAGCTTGCCCGGCTAGATGGCATTATTGTCCCGGGAGGATTTGGAAAGAGAGGGGCTGAGGGAAAAATCAAAGCAATAGAATACGCGCGCAAAAACAAAAAACCATATCTCGGCCTTTGCTACGGCATGCAGCTTGCCATTGTTGAATTTGCGCGCCATGTTGCCGGGCTTGCGGGCGCGCATACCACGGAAGTCAATCCTCGCACCAAGTACCCGGTTATAGATTTGATGTCGGAACAGAAAGAAAAAGTATTTGGTAAGCGGCTCGGCGGCACTATGCGTTTGGGGGCTTATGCGTGCAGACTTTCGGAAGGGACAAAAGCTAAATTTTCTTATGGCCTGCCTGCCGGCAAGGCAGGCGTGCGCACTGTTTATGAGAGGCATCGCCATCGCTATGAATTTAATTCATCTTTTAAAAAGGTATTGGAATCCAAGGGGCTTGTGGTATCAGGGGTAAATCCGGAAAGCAACCTTATTGAAATAATTGAGCTCCGCGACCATCCGTTTTTCATGGGTGCTCAATTTCATCCCGAATTTAAATCGCGCCCGCTTAACCCTCATCCGTTGTTTAGAGAATTTATAAGAGCGGCGATAAAAAATAAAAAAGGCGCAATAATAAAAAAATAATGACAGAAATAATCCCATCTATTAATGTTTTGGATTTCGCGGAGGCGAAGGCTAAAATAAAAGAAGTTGAGCCTTATGTAAAATGGGCGCATTTGGATGTTGCGGACGGGGTTTTTACGAAGCACGTGAGTTGGCATAACCCAGATGACTTATCGGCGCTCGAAACAAAATTAAATTTGGAAGTTCATTTGATGATTCAAAATCCGGAAAAGCAAATTGAAAAATGGCTGGCCACGCCGGCGCAAAGAATCATTTTTCACCAAGAAGCCACGAAATCACACCAATTTTTAATAGACAAAATACACGGATTAAAAAAAGAAGCAGGGGTCGCGATAAAGCCGGATACGCCGTGGCTCAAGCTGTTTCCATATCTGGGTAAAGTCGAGGTTCTACAGCTTTTGGCAGTATCCCCAGGACCATCTGGGCAGGAATTTAGCGAAGAGATTCTCCACAAAATCGGGCATATCCGCTCGCTCTGCAAAAGTTGTATAATAGAAGTTGACGGCGGAGTGAATAAGCGCGTTGCTGCCAGATGCATTAAAGAAGGGGCTAATATGCTTGTCGCCGGCAGTTATTTATTTAATTCAAAAAATATTAAGAAAGCTGTTTCCGAACTTAAAACTATTTAACTACTTAACCATTCAACCACCTAACTAATATATGCCACATCTGCACGAGGATAAAATAAAATTTTTGGAGGAACTTGAAATCATCAGCACAGATGTTAATATGAGAATATGACCAAATTAAGCGCGCGATTGCCGGTATCGGTTTTTAAAGAGGGTAAGCATTTTGTGGCCTATACCCAAGCTTTAGATTTGTCTACTTCGGGTAAGACCTATGAACAAGTTATGGCTCGTTTTAACGAAGCGGTAGACATATTTTTTGAAGAACTGGCCAAAAAAGGTACAACCGAGGAAGTGTTGCTGGGATTGGGTTGGGAAAAGGCGAAAAAACATTTAACCCCTCCCAGTTTGATTGCGCAAGAATCAAAACAAATAGAGTTTGCGGTAAGATAATAATCAATACCAGCGCTTAAGCCCATTAGCTGGAAACAATTCGAGAAATTTGTTTTGTACGTTGGTTGTTATTTTGAACGAAAGCGCGGAGACCATAGAGTTTATCAGCGAAGCGATTTAAAAAGGCCGGTAATTTTTCCAGAGGATACAGAAATACCGGTTTTTATTATCCGTAATAATTTGAGGACGCTGGATATAAATCATGATGAATATTTAAACATTCTTGATAAAATATAATTAATGCCCTATCTGCACGAATTAAAAATTAAGTTTTTGAAGGACAGGCGTGGGCAGGATACCCAGGATGAGATTTTTAGAAAAATGTCTGCGGACCAAAGGGTCGCCTTTGGTTCGCGGCTTTGGCATTTGGCAAAAGCATTAGACAGCAAAAAAATTGATTATGGAAATAATCGATCCACGCCATCTTCTCAAAAAAGTCGCAGAAATTCTTGAGGTTTTGAAAATTTATTTTCTTTCGCCAGAAGATTTAATTTTAAGCAAATTGTTGTGGTCTAAGGAGAGCGGCTCGGAACTTCAGTTGAGAGATGCGGAATCTATACTTAAATTCCAAAAAAAGTTAGACTTAAAGTATCTCCGCAAATGGGCGGCTACGCATTCCACCATTTCTAGTTTGGAAGCATTATTAAAAAAGCAACTAAAGAGTTAAAACAAGCATGAGCTTAGAACGCATTTTTGAAACAAAAAAAGACACTGAAAACGAGAGATGGCTGGAGGCGTCGGTCGATGAATGTGGAGGCGCAAGAGGGGGTGGTATAACCGTGCAAATTCATAAGCTGGAAAATTTTAATTTGCCTACAGAATTAAAGAAGCGCACCGGTTCATTTATAGAAATGGCTGGCCCTACAAAATATGGCTATGGTTTTTATGATTTTCAGATTGGCCAAGGTCCAAAACCGCTTGATTTGGCGAAAGAGGTCCCAAGGGACAGGTTTTACACCTCGAATATCTTTAAAGGATTGCCGCAATGGAGCGGGAGCGCGGGCGAATTTAAAGGATTTATAGACACCGTGGCTTTTCGGGCAGACGCTAGGGCATTACCCATCAAAACGGGGTCTATTGATGGAGTTTTTTGCTCATGTCTTGCCTCTGTTTCGCCGCGTGGGGCGGAGGATATAAGGCAACAAACGCCATCCGAAGCCGTTTCTGCTGATGTTGCGGCTGGCGGTAGGGAGGATGTAAAAATTTTGAGAAGAAGAGCCATAGAAGAAGTTTGGCGCGCACTGAAGCGGGGTGGTTTATTGATTTGGCAGGGTGGCCTAAAATCAGATTTAGAGTTTGGTAAACAAATTGGCTTTTCCGTTCCTCATTATGAGGAACAAGTTTTTCATGACGGACAAAAAACATACAAAATTGTTTTTTTAAAAAAGGTGTAGGTGCTATAATTTCTTTATGCCACACCTACACGAATCAAAAATTAAATTTTTGGAGGAGCAGGCGAATGCTGTGAGGCAGTCGATTATTGAGATGCTGGTGGAGGCGGGGAGCGGGCATACGGCTGGCCCATTGGGAATGGCTGATGTTTTTACCGCTTTTTATTTTCATATTTTAAACCATGACCCCAAAAATCCGTTTTGGGAGGAGCGCGATCGTCTAATACTTTCAAATGGACACATCTGCCCGGTGAGGTACGCCGCAATGGCGCACGCCGGCTATTTTCCGTTGGAAGAATTAAAAACCTTAAGAAAATTTGGGACGCGTCTTCAGGGGCATCCTCATCGTACTGCTTTGCCCGGAGTTGAAACGACATCTGGTCCACTGGGCTCCGGCCTTGGGCAGGCGGCCGGATATGCATATGGCGCAAAAATGGACCTGCCTGCCGGCAGGCAGGTGGCAAACAAGTTCTGGGTTTATTGCTTTATGTCGGACGGCGAACAGCAAGCCGGGAATACTTGGGAAGCCGCGATGTTCGCGGGAAAATACAAATTAAACAATCTCATTGGGCTTATTGACCGCAACAATATTCAGATTGACGGCATGACCGAGGATATTATGCCTTTGGAGCCATTACGCGCTAAATACGAAGCGTTCAACTGGCACGTTTTGGAAATTGACGGACATAATTTTGAAGAAATCGTAAACGCTGTTGAAGAGGCCAAGGCGATTTATGAAAAACCAACTGTGATAATTTCGCACAATATCCCCGGGAAAGGAATTAAAGAAATAGAGTTTGATTACAAATGGCACGGCATTACGCCAAACAAAGAACAAGCCGCGAAGTTTTTAGCGGAACTTCGCACATTAGGCGGAAAAATAAAATCAGAACACGAATAATATGCCAATAAATCCGAAAGTAAAATTAGTTGAGAATGTTTTAGAGAAAGCTAGGCTTGAGCAGCTGCCGACCAGAAAGGGTTACGGCGAGGGGCTTTTGGCGGCTGGCGATGAGAATGAAAAAGTTGTCGCGCTCTGCGCGGATCTTACTGAATCAACCCAGATGCATTTGTTCGCCAAAAAATTTCCGAACCGGTTTATTGAAATGGGAGTTGCCGAGCAAAACTTGGCGACCGTTGCGGCGGGGCTGGCGAACTACGGCAAGATTCCGTTTATATCTTCTTACGCGATGTTTTCTCCGGGGAGAAACTGGGAGCAGATAAGGACTACGATTTGTTATAATGAAGTGCCAGTAAAAATCGCAGGCTCGCACGCCGGAGTGTCGGTGGGGCCAGACGGCGCTACACATCAGGCTATTGAAGATATCGCGATTATGCGGCCGATTCCTAATATGACGGTTATTAATCCGTGCGACGCGCACGAAGCAAAAAAAGCCACAATGGCGGCGGTTGGCGTGAATGGGCCGGTTTATCTTCGTTTCGCACGCGAAAAAACTCCCATTTTTACGACTCTGGATACGCCGTTTGAGGTCGGAAGAGCGGAAGTTTTTTTTGATCCGAACTTAGAGGTCCGACCTCCATTAGGAGGTCGGACCTCTCTTCTTGACGTCGCGATCATTGCCTGCGGTCCATTGGTGCATAACGCCATTTTGGCTGCAGCCGATTTAGAAAAAGAAGGGTTGCGAGTCCGTGTAATAAATAACCACACCATAAAACCCATGGACGAAAAAACTATTATAGAAGCAGCCAAAGACGCAGGCGCAGTTGTGACGGTTGAAGAGCATCAGGTCCAAGGCGGAATGGGCTCGGCGGTGGCGGAAG
Organism: Candidatus Giovannonibacteria bacterium RIFCSPHIGHO2_02_FULL_45_13; assembly: GCA_001778635.1. Classification (GTDB taxonomy): domain Bacteria; phylum Patescibacteriota; class Minisyncoccia; order UBA11713; family 2-01-FULL-45-33; genus GWA1-44-25. The sequence goes on from MFHO01000035.1 coordinate 33,808, forward strand.
TTCTAGCAAAAAATTATCCTGTTCCGATGGAATTTGTAGGAGTCCAAAACCGCTTCGGTGAGTCAGGCGCTCCAAACGAACTTGTTGAACACTTCGGCATGGGAGTTTCGCATATTAAAGCTGCGGTTAAAAAAGTTTTAACAAGAAAAAAATAAGGTGAAGCAATATGATTTAATAGCGATAGGGGATTCTACGACCGACGCGTTTATAAAATTAAAAGACGCATCTGTCCATTGCAATATTGACCATGAAAAATGCGAAATTTGCCTGCGTTTTAAAGATAAAATTCCCTACGAAGAAGTTTATGTCGTGCCAGCGGTTGGCAACGCAGCCAATGCTTCTGTCGCGGCCGCTCGCTTGGGGTTGCAAAGCGCGCTAATTTCCAACGTTGGAGATGATTATTTTGGCAAAGAAGCCATTGGAGCGTTAAAAAATGAAAGCGTTGGCATTGAGTTTATGACAATAAACGACAATAAAAAAACCAACTATCACTACGTTTTATGGTACGAGGACGATCGGACAATTTTGATCAAACATCAAGAATATGATTATAAACTTCCGTATTTCAACGACCCAAAATGGGTTTATTTTTCTTCATTGGGTGAAAATTCCCTGCCGTTTCATGAGGTTTTTGAAAAATATATGTTAGAGCATCCTAATATAAAATTGGCTTTTCAACCCGGGACTTATCAGATGAAATTCGGGAGAAAAAAACTGGCCGGAATTTATAGGCGCGCGGATGTTTTTATTTCAAATAAAGAGGAGGCGCAAAGGATTTTGGAAGTCAGCGAACCAGACGTTAAAAAATTAATGAAGGGCATGACGGAGCTTGGCCCAAAAGTTGTTGTGGTTACTGATGGCACAAAAGGCGCTTACGCTTATGATGGAACATCGGCTTGGTTTATGCCGCCGTATCCGGACAACAAGCCGCCGTTGGAGCGCACGGGAGCGGGGGACGCATTTTCTTCAACTTTTGTCGCGGCGCTTTGTTTGGGGCTTTCCGTGCAAGACGCTCTTCGCTGGGCGCCGATAAACTCCATGTCTGTTGTGCAATATGTCGGCGCGCGCGAAGGTTTGCTTACCCGCTATAAATTAGAAAAATATCTTTCCGAAGCCCCGGCCAATTATATTCCAAAACTGATATGATCCCGTTAGAAATCAAAGATTATTTAAATAAGGCGCTAAAAGAAGGTTGGGCGTTGCCGCACTTTAATGTTTCGGATGCGGTTACTTTGCGCGGGATTTGCGAAACGGCCAAAGAATTAAAATCGCCGCTCATGATCGGCACTTCCGAGGGTGAAAGAAATTTTATCGGGCTTCGTCAGGCTGTTGCGATGGCGCGCGCGTATCACGAGGAGTACAATCTCTCAATATTTTTAAATGCTGATCATCACAGAAGCGTAAGCGCCGCGCAAGAAGCGATTAATGCGGGATATGATTCAGTTCACATAGATTTGTCCGCGGCGCAATTGGAGGAAAACATAAAAAGCACCAAAGAAGTTGTGGAATACGCGCGCCAAATGTCTAATGTCAAAGGTCAAATGTCAAAAATTAGCGTGGAAGGCGAGGTGGGTTATTTGGTCACGGAATCTTCAAAAATTTATAAAGAAGTTATTGAGATTCCGCCGGAGAGTTTGACGAGGCCGGAAGAAGCCGCGCGGTTTGTGAAAGAAACCGGCGTGAATAGATTTGCGCCAGCGGTAGGAAATTTGCATGGCATCTCCGCAAACGCGCCTAAGCTTGATTTTGAAAGAATTAAAGCAATTAGAAAAGCGATTGGAAATGAGGTCGCGCTAGTTCTTCACGGCGGCTCCGGCATTCCGGATGACCAAATCCGCGAAGCCATAAAATGCGGAATAAACAACGTACACATAAACACGGAGCTCCGTGTGGCTTACGCCGAAGCCCTGCGTAAATTTTTAGCGGAGCATCCTGATGAAACAACTCCTTACAAATTTTTCGCGTCGGTTATAGAGGCTGTAAGACAAAAAACCGCCGAGAAGATTATTCTCTTCGGCAGCGTGCATAGGATTTAGACTTTTCTCTTCTTTCTAAGGTAGTTGACCAACTTTACGCGATCGCGTAAAGTTGGGATAATGGCTAAATATTTTTATAGCACAGCGAAACAGCGGATTTTACTGCTTTTAGCCGCGGGTCTAACGTTGGGATTATCTACATCTCCGCGAACGCACGCAAAAGTGTGGAAGGCGTTGCCTAAGGCATGGAAGGCGATAGGCAGGAGAACATTGCGCAGAATTGTAAACGAATTTAAATACAAACGACTGGTTGATTTCAAAGAGGAGCGCGATGGCACAATAACAGTAACTTTAACTAAGTTGGGGAAACATCACGCTTTGAGATACGATCCGGAGAATATAAAAATCTCAATACCAAGCAAGTGGGATAAAATTTGGAGGATTGCGACTTTCGATGTCCCGGAGAAAAAAAAGAAAGCGAGAGATGCTCTTAGATGGGAACTCAAAAAACTAGGGTTTTTTGAGCTTCAAAAAAGCGTTTGGGTTTTTCCATACGAATGCGGCGACGCTATTGATTTTTTGGTTGAGCTTTTCGAAATTCGCAATTGTGTCCGTTTGCTTGAAGTTGCGAAGATTTCCAACGATGCCGATCTGCGCCTGTATTTTAATTTGTAATTATAAAAACTACCACTTACCCGACTTTTCGCGGTCGCGAAAAGTTGGGCTTTTGCGAGTATTGATGAGTATTAAAAACAAAAAGCCGCCGAGAAGACTTGCCACGTACCTAATTTATTATGGTGCGGTGGTTAAGCTTTTCGGCAGCATGAATAGGAGTTAGCGCTTGTTTTGGTGCGCGAGGCAGCTTTGATAAAGCAACGAATACATTATTGAACGCATGGTCGGAGTATTACTTGATCGATCCCATTCAACAGGTTTCTTTGCTTCATCAAATGCTTTCTGATAATACTGCTCGCAGTTTTCTTTCGGCGCGGTGGCCGCTTGGGCTTCTTGGGTGTGTAATCTGTAAGCGCTGGAACCTACCAGTGCGACCATTATGAGCATGCCAATACCAGCCAGTATTTTTTCTGCCATGTTTTCCACCCTCCTTCTGCCGCAAGCCTAGCAAACATGCTATAATAAGTCAATGGCTAAGGTATTTGTTACTAGGAAAATCCCGGAGGCTGGGATTACAAAGCTCAAAAACGCCGGCTATGAGGTGGAAGTAAATCCGGAGGATAGAGTATTAAGCAAGGATGAGCTTGTTAAGCAAATTAAGCAAGTTAAGCCGGATGCGGTTTTGGCGCTTTTGACGGATAAAATAGATGCAGAAGTGTTATCGGTGGCAAAGGATTCAGGAGTGCGTATTTTCGCCAATATGGCGGTGGGGTTTGATAATGTGGATTTGGAAGCTGCGAAAAAAGCTGGGATTATGGTTGCAAATACTCCGGGAGTTTTGACGGATACTGTTGCCGAGCATACTTTCGCGCTGATGCTAGCGATCGCGCACCGAATTTCCGAAGCAGATCGTTTCGCGCGCGCCGGAAAATATCATGGATGGGAACCGATGATGCTTTTGGGGACGGATCTTTCTTACAAAACCGTCGGGATTTTGGGTTTGGGGAGAATCGGTTCCAGAGTAGCTCACCACGCGGCGAAAGGATTTAATGCCCATGTGATTTATTATGATGTCAAAAGAAATTTGGATTTTGAGGCCGAATTTTTAGCGGAGTTCCGGCCGACAGTTGAAGAGGTCCTGCGTGAAGCCGATTTCGTTTCCATTCACGTTCCGCTTTTGCCAACAACGCATCATTTGATAAATGCCGAGCGTTTGCGGATGATGAAGCCGACTGCTTATTTAATAAATACTTCGCGCGGGCCGGTAATTGATGAAAAAGCGCTTGCCCTGAGCTTATCGAAGGGCTGGATCAGGGGCGCGGCAATTGATGTTTTTGAAAATGAACCAAAAATCGAACCGGAGCTTTTGAAATTAGACAATATAATTTTAACTCCTCACATTGCTTCTGCCACCGAAGAAACCCGCGCCAAAATGGCGGAGCTCGCCGCCGAAAACATCATAGCTGCTCTCTCCGGCAAAGAACCTCCGAATCTTGTAAAATAGCCGGTTTTAGGCTAATATGTCATTATGCAGTCAATAATCGCTGAAAAGCGGGATATTTTGGGTAAAAAAGTAAAAACCTTGCGCAGCAAGGGCTTTTTGCCTGCCGTAGTATACGGAGGTGGGAAAGACGCCGAGCCTATTGCTGTCAAAGAAGTGGATTTCATGAAGCTTTGGAAATCTGTTGGAGAATCAACGGTTGTTGAGTTAGATATCGGCGACAAAAAGAAAAATGTTTTAATACACGAAGTTGACCTTGATCCGATAAAAGACAAGCCGATCCATGTTGATTTTTACGCCGTTGATATGACCAAAAAAATTCATGTTGACGTCGCGTTGGAATTTATTGGCGAGTCTGAAGCGGTTAAAACAGGCGGGATTTTGGTAAAAGTTCTTCATTCTTTAAAAGTTGAAGCTTTGCCGAAGGATTTGCCGCATTCAATGGCCGTAGATATATCCGCGCTCAAAAATATTGGCGATGCAATTTTAATAAAAGATATTAATATTCCTGCGAATGTTGTGGTTTTGGATAACCCGGAAGAAACCATCGCGTTGGTTGAAGAGCCTCGCAAGGCAGAAGAAGTAAAAGCCGCGGAAGCAGAAGCGCCGTCTCTGGAGTCTATTGAAGTGGTTAGTAAGAAGCCGAAAGCGGAAGGAGAAGAGGTGGCGATTGAAGAGTCACCGAAAAAAGAAAAAAAGGGGTAACCCAGCCGTCAACAACGATGCCAATTTTCGCAATAAATTTGAGTTCGATAATAATTTCGCTAACGCTAAGCGCACCAGCTGTTTTTGCAGAAGTCGATCCTTCTTTGGTTGGCTCTCGCCGCGCGGAATTGGAAGCGCAACTAAAGACATACGAGACTCAAATTGATCAGTATCAAAATCTTATTTTAGAAAAACAAAAAGAAGCAGATTCTTTAAAGCGCGAAACTGATATATTAAACGCGGAAATTTCCAAGGCAAAGTTGGAGATTAAAGCAAGGACTTTGAATATACAAAAACTGAATTCCGAAATAGTTCAAAAATCGAAAAATATAGATGTTCTGGCTTCGGATATCACCGACACCAAAAAAACACTTACGGAATTTCTGCGCAAAGTACGGCAGAATGACGATTCCTCAATTTTGGAGCTCGCCATTATTTACGGCAACGTTTCCACATTCTTTAATGAGCTTCAGTCGATCGACAATCTCCAAGCTTCTCTGCAGGAGGCGGTAGCTAAATTAAGTAATTTGAAAATAGCAGAAGAAAATGCCAGAAACGAGCTTGAAGAGAGCAGACAAGAAGAGACGGAGCTTAGGGCTTTGCAGGAACTGCAGAAAAAGTTTTTGGAGGGCAGAGAGCGCGAAAAACAAAAATTAATCAAAGAAACAAAAGGCAAAGAATCTGAATACCAAAAAATTCTCAAAGATAAGCAAAAAAACGCCGCGAGCATCAGAAGCCAGCTTTTTCTTTTGATTGGGTCGCCGTCTATCCCGTTTGAAAAAGCTTTGGAATACGCGAATTTTGCGGAAAAAGCCACAGGAGTGCGGCCGGCGTTTCTTTTAGGACTGATTACTGAGGAATCAAATCTTGGGCAAAACGTCGGTAAGGGAAATTGGAAAGTAGATTTATCGCACCCAAGATGCGCCAAGCAAAGAACGGCTTTTTTGCGAATCACTTCGGAGTTGGGGTTGGATCCGGACCTAATGCCGGTTTCCAAAAAAGCGTGGTACGGCTATTGCGGCGGGGCGATGGGCCCGGCGCAGTTTATGCCGATGACATGGTGGAATCCGGCAACGAATACTGGCTATAAGAACCTCGTTGCAAAGTACACCGATCATAATCCTCCCTCGCCTTGGGATCCCAAAGACGCGTTTGTCGCGGCGGCGCTTTTGTTAAAGGACAACGGCGCTAAAGCCGGAAATTACAACGCTGAATGGACTGCGGCAATGAAATACCTAGCCGGAAGCAACTGGAATAAAAAAGCCTATCGTTTCTATGGCGACGACGTCATGGCAATCGCCACAAAATACCAGGAGCAGATTGATTTATTGCAGGGCCTAGCGCAGAGATGAATAAAGCTCAATGGTGTGGCGGGCGTTTGGTTCAATGTCCAATTCTTTAAGAGCAACACGCGCCGGAACCCACAAATAATCCTGTGCTTCCTCGTTTAAGCGCACGCGTTTTCGGTCGACTTCGGCGATTTTATCCACAAAAATATGCTGAATTCCTGAAAGGTAATACCCGGAGTTTTTAATTTGATCAAATGTGCATATATGTTCTCCGATTCCGGAATCCAATCTGGTTTCTTCTAGGATTTCTCTTTTCAACCCTTCGTCTAATTTTTCATTTCTGCGCACCTTGCCGCCGATTATTGAGTATCTCCCGCCCCACTTATGGGTTTTTACAAGTAAAATCTCCTTTTCTTTATTGGGTGTTGGAGGTTCGTATTCGATAATTCCGCCAACCGCCACGACGGAGCCCGGCACCATCAAATCTTCCCAGAGTTTGTGAATCGCTTTTTCGTTTTTCTTGATTTGCGGTTCTGGCAATTTGCCTTCTTTTAAAATATATTCAACCAAAACTTCTGGTTTCCAAACCGAGCTTTTATGCAAATATGCAGGATGATCGTCTAGCTTGTTTGAAAAGAAACATTTAATGTTTGAAATTTGCGCTACGCCCAACTCATAGGAAGCGCTTTTTCCTATATAGCCGTCTGGATTTACAAAATAGCTAAAACCATTTTCGCCTAGACGCCTGAGATTATGGAGGTAAAGAAGCTCAACCATCCGCTGGTCTTTGGCTTCGTCGCTTTCAAGGATGGCAACCCCGCCTTCAAATGTTTTGATTTCAGACATGGCTGGAGCCAAAACCTCAATTCCGGCATCAGCAAAAAGCCGATGGGTCTTTTTTATTTCCTCAAAATGTTTCCGGAAACTGCCATGCAATACTGCGCGAAATTTCATGCCTTAAAATTATCACGCCCTTCTAAGCTCGTCAACAAAAAACCGCTGAGTGAAGCAGCGGCTTTAGCAAGACAGATATATATTTTTTTATGAGTACAACCGCAAGATATCTTGAAGGCGCAGTTCTATAGCCCTTAATTCTTCTTCTTTGGTTAACTTTGTGCGAAGCAAATTTTCGATTTGCTGTAAGTGTTTTTCTTCTGCTGATTCCTTGGTTTCCTTGAGAAAATCATATCCGATGCATGACTTCAATTTAGCTAAAAAATCTAAAGTTGCATTTAAATCAACCAGTTCTTTTTCACAATCCACCTTTTGGCTTAAAAGCGTTTTTATTACCCGCACATATTCTATTTTCACTGTAGCCCCGCCTTTCTACATGTAGCTTATAATGTTTTTCCAAACTCGTCAACAATTTGGTCAAGATTACCTGCTATTATGTTTTTGATGTTGTGCCAGTTGTTACTATCAATATTGACCTATCGGTCTAGGTTGATAAGATGTAGCTAATATGCCTAGACACAAACCGATTCTGTTTAAGGAACCAACCGGACTCCAAGCCAATATAAAAAAACGCATTGAAACTTATGTAAAGCGTCATCCTGTAGCTGTTTCTGCGGCTAAGGTTGTTTTGGCTTTAGCGGCCGTTGGCGGCATTCTTACTTTGGCAACAGCAGTGCCAGGACTTATGGGCGGTTTAAATAAAGCGCGAATTTCAGAAAAACGAGATAAGCGGGAACGCTACAATAGGCTCTGGCAAAATTTCTATCGTCTTAAGAAAGAACGCGCCTTGGAGTATGTTGGTGAAAAAGACGGAGCCCTGCTTTATAAATTAACAGAACAGGGGAGAACAAAATTGCGTGGCTTTTTACTGGAAACATTGGAAGTCTCCACGCCCATTAAATGGGATGGTTATTGGCGCGTGGTTGTTTTTGATATACCGGAAAAGCAAAAATCGGCGCGCAGAGCCATTCAGCGAAAGATGGCGGAATTGGGTTTTTATCCTCTTCAAAAAAGCGTATGGGTGCATCCTTTTTATTGCGAAGTAGAAATTGAATTTTTAAAAGAATTGTTTGAAGTGAAGCCTCATGTTCACATTTTACTGGTGCCGCAAATGCCTGACGGCAAAGCTCTATATTTTTTCCGCAATCAGTTAAAAGAAGTGATATAAGCTAATGTTTGTTAAGCGGTTAGTATTGTATCATTATTAACCTATCGGTCAAAATTGATAGAATAGAAATAGCACAGAATTGATAAAATAAAACCCGCCGCGGTTAGGCAGGCAGGTAAACTTAATCGTTTTTTGGTCTTGTGACGCTTTGATTTTTGCAGGTACAAGGGCTGTTATGACACACAAAACAGTTGGGATATGGCCATTCAGTTTTTATCATCTCAATCCTCCTTTATTGTCTAGAATTAGTTTATCATCCCTTTCTAAACTCGTCAACAATGTGGTCAAGGTTGCCGGACATTATGTTTTGGATGTTATGCCAGCTTTTGTTGATGCGGTGGTCGGTGACGCGGTCCTGGAGGAAGTTGTATGTGCGGATTTTCTCGCTTCTGTCGGCGGTGCCTATTTGTTCTTTGCGCTCTTTTCTTAGCGCCTCTTCCTCTTTCCTTAATTTTTCGTCGAGCAATTTTGAACGCAAAATTTCCATGGCGCGTTCGCGGTTGGCTTGCTGGGATCGCTCTGTGCGCGAAGAAATTACAAGCCCCGTCGGCTTATACAGAAGCCTTACGGCCGTTTCAACTTTATTTACGTTCTGTCCGCCCGGCCCGCCCGCGCGCGAGAAGCTGATTTCGAGATCAGAGTCTTTAATTTCTATTTCTTTTTCTTCCGCGACAGGAAGCACGGCTACTGAAGCGGTAGAGGTGTGAATGCGACCGGATTTTTCCGTGGCCGGAACGCGCTGAATGCGGTGCACCCCCGATTCATATTTCAAAGCGTCATAAACACTTTTTCCTCGCAGCTCCGCGACGATTTCTTTGTATCCTCCTAAATCGTTTTTTGATTCGTCTAAAACCATAAACGCCCAGTTCTGTTTTGCGGAGTAAGCCTGATACATTCTGAATAAATCTGCCGCAAAAAGCGCGGCTTCGTCTCCTCCTGCGCCGGCGCGTATTTCTAAAATAGCTTTGTTTCTCTCGCTGTCCGCGGACGGATTCAAAATTAATTTAAATTTTTCTTCAATAGATTTTTTCCGCGCCTCGTCTGCTTTTTTGTATTCTTCGGCAAGCGTTTTTATTTTTGAGAGCTCTCCGAATCTCACTATTTTTTCTCTTGGCCATTTAAAGCTTTCGGCGACTTCCATTTCAAATGAGTCATATTCTCGAATGGCTTCATCGAGTTTTTTTTGCAGTTCGGGGTTCATTGGTTACTTTTTAGATTTTTTCGGCGCCCTTTTAGCCGCCCGCATTTTAAACTTTTCTACGCGTCCTGCCGCGTCCACTATTTTTTCTTTGCCTGTGTAATACGGGTGGCAGTTTGAGCAAATTTCCACCGCCATTTTTTCTTTGGTCGAACCAACATGCAATTGCGCTCCGCAGGCGCATTTTGTTACAGCCTTTTGATAAGCCGGATGAATACCTTGTTTCATAGAGTGTATAATACACTATTCCAATTTTTTTGCAAAGGTGGTATACTCGGTTTTATATGAATATTGATGAACTTTTTGAGGCCGGAGCGCACATTGGTTACGCTAAAACCCGCAGGCATCCGGAGATGCGAACCTATGTATTTGGCGCGCGAAATAATGTTGAAATTTTCGATCTTTCTAAAACCCTCGCTAAAATAAAAGAGGCCGAAGAATTTATTAAAAAAACCGGCGAAGAAGGAAAAACCATCCTCTGGGTTGGCACAAAGCCGTCCGCAAAAAAACATATTGAGGAGGCAGGCGTCAAAACGGGCGCGCCGTATGTCGTTGGGAGATGGCTGGGAGGGACTCTAACCAATTTCAAGGTTTTAGAAAGCCGCCTGTCTTATTGGGCTCGTTTAGAAGATGAAGAAACATCCGGCGAATTTGAAAAATATTCCAAAAAGGAAAAATTGATCAAGAGGCGCGAACTTGAAAAGCTTGCGAGAATGTTTGGCGGACTTCGCAATTTGAAAACTACGCCGGGGGTTTTGATTATTGTTGACTCCGGCGAAGAGCGCACGGCTCTTGCCGAAGCTTTCAAGAAAAGTATTCCGGTGGTGGCGCTGCTTAATGTTGATTGCGACCCAAAGGGTATTGACTACCCAATCCCGATGAACGACAATTCCTCCGCGGCAATTTCATTGGTGTTGGTGAGTCTGGCTGCGGCGTACGAAACTGGGAAAAAGGTCCGCCAGAGTGTATAATTAAAATTATGGCAGTCTCAAACGATTTAGTTAAACATCTCCGCCAGCTTACTGGATCTTCAGTAATGCACTGTAAAAAAGCCTTGGAGGAAGTCGGCGGAAATGTAGAAATGGCGCTTGCGTTTCTTAAAAAATCTTCGGAGGCGCTGGCCTCGAAAAAAAAAGGGCGCAGCACAGGTTCCGGGCTGATTGAATCTTACATACATGGCGGCGGGAAGGTCGGAGTTCTTTTGGAGCTCCGGTGCGAAACGGATTTTGTTGCAAGAAATGCTGAATTTAAAGCTTTAGCTCACGATCTTGCTCTTCATATTGTCGGCATGAACCCGGCGTATGTAAATAGAGACGCTGTCCCAGAAGAAGCGAAAGAGGAGGCGAAACGGCTTTTTATGGCCGAGGCGGAGAATTTGGGAAAAACGCGGGAGATGACGGAGCGCATTGTCCAAGGAAAACTCGAAGCTCATTTTAAAGACGTTTCGCTCATATCGCAGCCATACGTTAAGGACCAAACGATTACGGTAGAGGAATTGTTGAAGCGCTCAATCGCGCATTTCGGCGAACGCATTGAGGTTACAAGATTTGTCAGATACGAAATATAAAATTGGCATGATTTTTTACGCAACAATTTTTATTTTAAGTGTTGGCGGAATTGCCGCGATCATCCGCAGAAATCGCGAGGAATTCGCGGCGTTTAATTTCGCGGAGTTTATGGAAAAAATGGTCAGGGAGATCAAAGATTTTTGGCATTTGCATTTAAGAGATCAGCTTTTAGGCTTTACGGAAAAGCGCCTTCATAATGTCAGAATTTTGGCGCTTAAAGCTGAAACAAGGCTTTTTAGGGCCGCCAAAGCCCTCCGAGGAATAAAAGAAAGAAATGTGCAGAATGGCGGCGACACGAACGAGAATGATCACGGAAACGGCGCCGATCTAAATCACTAAGCCGGAGAGAGGGCTCGAACCTCCAACCTACGGTTTACAAAACCGTTGCTCTGCCATTGAGCTACTCCGGCAATTTTTTAATTTTACACTATTTTTTTAAATAATCAATCCAAAATTGCTTTAATTAAATTTGCAATCTGACAGCTATAGCGCTGAAATTGCAAATTAACATGGCATAGTGACAAAAATTAAAAAGTCATGTATAATGAAGCTGATGAAAAAGCTATCATTTCTCATCTCCCTTTTGCTTTTAACGGCTGTTTTTACAGCTCCTCTTTCTGTTTCTGCTGCCCAAAACGCCGGAATTAAGCCCGGCAGTTTTTTCTACGGCTTTGTCACAACTTTTGAAAAAGTGAACTTGTTCTTTACTTTCAATCCCGAGAAAAAAGCGGAAAAAGCGTTTAAGTACGCCGAAAAACGGCTCGCCGAAGCCGAGGCGGTTGCCGGAGATGAAAATCCAGACGCGGTTAAAACAGCAATTTCCGGCTACGAAAAAAACATTGTCCTCGCCGCGGAGGCGTCAAAAAAAGTTAAAGATGAAACCAAGGCCGAAAACTTGCTTAATTTAATCGCGAAAAACACATCAAAACACCAAGAAATTCTGTCGGATGTCTTGTCTCAAGTCCCCGACGAAGCCAAAGAGGCAATAACAAAAGCGCTTGAAGCAAGCAGAAAAGGACAAGAAGAAGCAATTAAAAAAATCGCCGAGCTGAAGCAAGAGGTTGCGGGGCTTAAACAGGAAGTCGCCGAATTAAAAAAACAACAAAGAGCAAGTTCGACGGCTCCTGCTCAAAATATCGGCGCGCAGAGCCAGCCAACGAGCATTAAAGAATTAAAAAAAGAGATTGAGGGACTAAAAAAACAAGCCGCCGAGAAAGAGGAGCGTGAAAAACAGGCAATAACCCCAGCAACCCTCGCTCCGTCTTCAATTCCAGCCACGACCTCACAAACAGAAACTAAAGCAAAAGGACAAACCGTTACACTGACAAATTCTTTTGGAATATCTTATACTTTTGAAGATCCGATGATTAACCAACAAAGAATCCGGGACTTGATTAATATTGGCTTCGTTGTTACTAAAGGCGAGCTCCCGGAAGGGATAATAATTAAGCCAAATATTGAAGTGTCAACGCCTACGCCAATTTTGGTAGAGCCACTAAAAATTGTATCGGTGAATATTTCTTCAACATTTAATACAATGGCATTTGAGTGGACGACTAATAAACTTACTCAATCAAAAATTTTTCTTTCCAGTACTGGGGATACTTCATTGACAGTTCATCAATCTGAATCAGGATTATCTACTCGCCACATAGCGCACATTTATAATCTAAACGGTAATACAACTTATTTATACGAGATTGAAACAGTTGCTGATACAGAGATTATAAAAAAACAAGGATCTTTTTCTACAAAACAAGTTAAAGAAAATGCGCAAGTAAAGATAGTTGTAATTGGTGGTTCTGGATGTAATGTAAATGTTGATAGAAGATATTGTAATATAGAAGTTTATTATTTCGAAAATAATGAAAGGACAAACGCGAACTCTGTAACAATTTCCGCCGATGATAATGGTGTATTTGGTTGTCATTCATACAATAATCTTCAATGTGGTGGCGGAGAACCGACTGATACTTCAGGAACTAGACAAGGCAATCCAATTACAGGGTTTACTCGCCCTGGTGGTTCTGACGGACAACCAGTAGCTTATTTTACTTACATTCCGTCAGCTTCGGGCACGAGAACACTTACCGCCATCGTTAATGGAGTCATAAACACAATAACCGTTATGGGTCAAATAACGGACCAGTAAACTTTTTAGACACTAATGAATAAAAAAGATGTAGAGGCAACATTCGCCAAATTTTTTGTTGAACGCCTTAATCAGCGTTACAACTTAAATTATCAAATTATTCCTAACGGCAATGAGGCGAGTGATGTAGATATTTACGCTATTGCAGAAAATCTTGAAACTTTGAATCTACAACTTAAAACTGGAGAACCTGGATTGGAGCGTTTTTGGGGTCGCAGGAGAAAGCTCGGATCTGGCATGGGGAGTATCGATGTAAATATCGAAGAGCTTTTGGCTCAAATAATCAGAGACAGCGAAAAACATTACGCAAAGAAAGAAAACCTGACTCTCTTGATAACTGAAAGATACGAGCCAGTTTTTGATAAAAATTACGCACTACGCATATCGAAGAAATTCAGAGATACAACCTTCAAAGGCGTCTACTTTGTTAAGCTCGCCGCTTTTGATGCCAACCATCCTTACGAAGGACAAATTGTAGCGATCAAAGACATATTTGGAAACCACGGAGAAGTGTTTTAATTTTCGCAGCCATTTTTCCGGCGGGCTCCGTTAGAAGCAAGACGCTAGTCACTTAGCAATCGGATTGCTAAGTGCGGACGATTGGTAAAGAACATTCCAACATTCTGCAGAATGTTGGAATGTTGGTAGAAATAAAACAACCGATTTCGGGCGGGCGGGCGGGGAAAAATGGAGAGATTTGAGTTATCCACAAAGCCCGCTAGCTGGCGGATTGACTTTTTTTGAGGGGTTGCTAATATACAATTACATTCGGCATTCGCCGCGGCCCCGCTCACAAAGCGGGGAATATTATTTATAAAGCCTAAGAAATGCCGCCTTTACCTTATCAAAATCATTGCTATCTATTTGGCCGAGCCGAGATGATAGCCGCCTATAATCAACAGCTCTTATTTGATGCAAGCAGACATACATAAATTTTCCTTCTTGCGTAATTTCAACATACCAAGAACCTTCTTTTTTCTGCGATGTTGTCGGGGCAACAAGGTAAAATTCTCTTGATAATTTTTTTAAAATAATCCCCGGCCTAGAAAAAAGCTGGCTTTTACCGTTGATTTCCGAACCAATATTTTCTCCAAAACTTACCCACCACAAATCGCGCTCTTTTACTAAAGGAGGGTCTGAAGCGATTTTGTGCAATTTCTCCTTGAGTTTTATCCATTCTAAAAAACGTTTAACCACCATATTCATGATTTAAAATTGTAGCAAGTTGTAACAATTTTGCAAATGGATTATTTAGAGAAATCCAAAAGAGTTAAAATTTTTTCCGTGGCCGATTTCCGGCGGGCCCCGTTAGAAGTAAGACTCCAGCAACTTAGCAATCCGATTGCTAAGTGCGGACGATTGGTAAAGAACATTCCAACATTCTGCAGAATGTTGGAATGTTGGTAGAAATAAAACAATCGATTTTCGGCGGGTAAGTGGGAATGGATTATTCGTGTCACTATTTCACAAACTCTAACATTTCGGAGCTGCGAATTAAGAAAGATTCGCGGGTGGTTTTTTGCATGCCAATATTTGGGTTGTTTTGGAAACCAATATAGGCAACCTTTACTTTTTTGGTTCTCAAAGCGCGTATGGCTGGTTGTAAATCAGGATCAGAAGAACAAAGATACATTTCTTTTATTGTGCCATCGCACGCGCCCAAGACCATATCAACAGCGATGGCGACATCAACACCTTTTTCTCTGAATACCAAAACCTCTTTTTGATTTTTGACTCCTTTTTCATACAATAAGCAAAATGCGCATACGCCTATTGAAGCAGCACCGTAAACAAAACTCCAGCGGGCCCGAGGGCTGGCTGGAGTGACTATGTTTCTAGTATAGCCATTAGATACGGAAAGTCAATCGATGCTGTGGATATGTTATAATACTTTTATGCTTCACGAAATCGTTATTGTCGGTGGAGGATTTGGTGGTGTGAGGGTGGCGAAGATTTTGGCTAGGTGGCGGGAGAATACCCACATCACCGTTATAGACAAAAGCCGTTACCATACTTTTTATCCCAATCTCTACGAAGTGGCGACTGCCCATTTGCCGGAGGTTTTCGGGCATCTGCCGATTGATTTTGTGAATTTGAAATCTTCCGCGATTTACCAATTGGAAGATATTTTTTTGAACGATCTTAATGTAACCGTTTTAGAGAGTGAAGTTCTTGGGGTTGATTTTAAAAAGCACAAAGTTGCGCTTAAAAACTTAATGACTCTGCATTATGATATTTTGGTTCTCGGGGCC
The DNA here is from genome assembly GCA_001778635.1 of Candidatus Giovannonibacteria bacterium RIFCSPHIGHO2_02_FULL_45_13. Lineage (GTDB taxonomy): Bacteria > Patescibacteriota > Minisyncoccia > UBA11713 > 2-01-FULL-45-33 > GWA1-44-25. The sequence goes on from MFHO01000035.1 coordinate 49,186, forward strand.
GGGAGCGAAACGAATTATTTTAATATTTCCGGAATGGAAGAGAAGGCTTTGCCGCTTAAGAACTTTTTTGACGCGCTTGCTGTCCGGAACGCGATAGACGAAGCGTTTTTAAATTTACCAAAAAATCATCTTATTAAAATTGTCATCGGCGGCGGGGGATTTACCGGCTGTGAGTTTGCCGGCGAACTTATTGGCTATATGAAAAAGCTTTCTCAAATACACGGCCGGCCGGAATATTACGCTGAATGCACAATTGTAGAGGCTGCCGATACGCTTTTAGGGAGCGCGAGCGCCTGGGTTCAGAAAAAAGCAAGAGCCAGATTGGAAAAATTGGGAGTTAAATTTAACTTTAAAAATCCGATCAAAGATGTGCATGATCACGAGATTGTTCTGCAAGATGGCTCCAAAATTCCTTACGACGTTTTGATTTGGACGGCCGGCGTAAAAGCGGGCGGTCTTACAAAATCCCTTTTGGGCGTGAAATTTGAAAAAGGCTTGTGCTTGGCGCTGGATAAAAATCTTCGCGTTCTGCCCTACGAAAATGTTTTTGGAGTTGGCGATATGACTTACTGCATTGACGAATCTACCGGAAAATCGCTTCCAATGACCGCTTCGGTCGCGCTTCGCGAGGCAAAATGCGCCGCTGAAAATGTTAAGCGTCTTATTTTTAAAAATTCACTCAAAACTTATAAACCGCGCAATGCCGGATTTATAATCCCGTTGGGCGGGAAATACGCGCTTTTGGAATCGCACGGCATAAGGATTCCCGGCATCATCCCGTGGGCTTTAAAACATTTAGTGGTTTTGCATTACTGGGCGGGAATTTTGGGATGGCAAAAAGCATTCGGGTTGTGGCGAAAAAGCCTTGAAGTTTACATAAAGAACGATTAACCATATGAAACGGATTTATTTGGATCATGCGGCGACTACGCCTGTTGACCCGCGCGTGGAGGAAGCGATGCGGCCGTTTTGGGCGGATGTTTTTGGCAACGCAAGCGGGCTTTACGAAGAGGGGAGGCGCGCAAAAGAGGCTTTGGGGCAAGCGCGCGTCACAATCGCCAAACTTATTGGCGCAAAACCGGATGAGATAATTTTTACTTCTGGCGGAACCGAGTCGGACAATTTGGCGGTTTTTGGCTCGGCACGCGCTGCTATGGGAACACCGCCCAGCTCCTCGAAACCGGGTTTTGAGACTTCTAAAAAACCCGGTTTCTTCCCGCTGGGCGGTGTTGAGGAGGCGGCACGGTTTCATATCATCACTACCAAATTTGAGCACCACGCGGTTTTGCATCCATGCGAAGAACTTGAAAAGCGGGGGTTCAACGTTACGTATTTGGAAGTTGGGGGAGATGGCATCGTTGACCCGGAGAACATCAAACGTTCCTTAAGGCCGGAGACTGTTTTAGTTTCCGTAATGTACGCCAACAACGAAATCGGCACGATCCAGCCGATCGCGGAGATTGGAAAATTGATTAAAAAATATCGCATTTCCAACTTCTCACTTCCAACTTCTCATTTCCCATATTTCCATACCGACGCATGCCAAGCCGCCGGCTACTTAGATTTAAATGTTAATAAACTTGGTGTAGACCTTATGACCGTAAACGGCTCAAAAATTTATGGGCCGAAAGGAGTCGGATTTTTATACGTGCGCCGCGGGACTAAAATTTCTCCGCAAATTTTAGGCGGCGGGCAGGAGATGGGGCTTCGCGCCGGAACGGAGACGGTTACTTTGGCTGTCGGTTTTGCAAAGGCGTTTGAGATCGCGCAATCTGAAAGAGAATCAGAATCTAACCGGCTCACGCCTCTAAGGGATTATTTTATAGAACAACTGATGAAAAAAATTCCGAAAATAGTTTTAAACGGCCATCCGATAAAGCGCTTGCCAAATAACATTAATATTTCAATTCCAGGTACGGGTGGCGAGGAAATGGTTATCCGTTTGGATGCAAGGGGGATCGCATGTTCAACCGGCTCGGCTTGTTCTTCAGAATTTTCTGAGCCGTCGCATGTAATTTTAGCTTTGGGCCAATCAAGAGAAATCGCAAATTCTTCTTTGAGGATTACTATGGGCAGAAACACGACTAAAGAAGCTTTGGATTATGTTTTAGACAATCTTTCGGATATAATTAAACAACATGACTAGAGAAATTAAAAAACTTAAATACACGGAACTGGACGGGCTTTCAGAGAAGCAATTAAAAGAACACCACGATGTGCTTTATGCGGGGTACGTTAAAAAAACCAACGAAATCGAGGAAAAATTAAAAACCGTGGACATTCCTTCCGCAAATGCGACTTATTCCGATTTGCGCGAGCTAAAAATGGAAGAAATCTTTGCCTTAAACGGCGTCAAATTGCACGAAGGCTATTTTGATAATATGGCGCCCGGCGGGAAGAAACCTGGCGCCGGACTGTCGGGAAAAATTTTAGAAATGATCGCGCGCGATTTTGGGTCGTACGAAAATTGGGAAAAAGAATTCAAGGCAATGGGACTGTGTGCGCGCGGGTGGGTTGTTTTGGGGTACGATTTGGACGAGAAAAAATTAAAAAATGTTCTTTGCGATTCGCATAATCAAGGCGCGCCGTGGAATATGATCGCGCTTCTCATTATGGATGTCTACGAGCACGCGTATTTTGTTGATTATGCAACCGCCCGCAAAGCATACATTGATGCATTTTTCAAAAATATTGATTGGCAATACGTAGACATGCGAATCTCCGAATATAGCTTGTTTTTCTTGAAAAAGTAATGGCGATGTAGTAAAATTTTTCTATGGAGAACATGACAAAACATCAGCTTGTGCTTCTTGTGCTTTTGGTGAGCTTTGTTACGGCGCTTGTTACGGGCATTGTCGCGGTTACTTTGATGGATCGGGCGCCGCAGCCGATTACACAAACCATTCAAAGAGTTGTGGAGAGAGTTGTGGACAAATCTGTAGGCGTGATAACGGAGCCGCTCAAGAAAGACGAAAAAAGGGAGCTGGAGACAGCCGCTTTAGCTCGAGACCTATTAATTGCTGATATTGTGCGCAGAGTATCTCCGGCTGTTGTGAGCGTTGTGGCTACAAAAGACATTCCGGTAATTGAGCAATATTTTATCAATCCTTTTCCGGAAGACGATCTGTTCGGACAATTTTTCCAGGAATTTCGCATACCGCAATACCGCCAAAAAGGCCTAGAGCAGCGCCAGATTTCTTCAGGCAGCGGATTTTTTGTTTCCTCCGACGGATTTTTGCTGACCAATCGGCACGTTGTTGAAGATCCTAGCGCTGAGTATTCGATTATTATGAACGACCAAAAAAAGCTTAAAGTAAAAGTTGTAGCAAGAGACAGCGTTAATGATATGGCCGTGCTTAAAGCAAGCGGCGCTCCGCCAACTGGCGGATTTACACCGATATCATTGGGAGATTCTGACGCGGTGAGCATTGGGCAGACGGCTATCGCGATCGGCAACGCTTTGGGCGAGTTTCAAAATACTGTTTCGGTCGGAGTAATTTCGGGGCTCCGGCGCACTTTAGTTGCTTCCGGAGCCGCTTCAGGGCCTGAAGAACTATCTGAAGTTTTGCAGACTGATGCGGCGATAAACCCGGGAAATTCCGGCGGACCCATTTTAAATTTAAAAGGAGAAGTAATTGGTTTAAATACGGCCATTGCGCAAGGAGCTGAAAACATAGGATTCGCGATTCCTATCAACCAGCTAAAACGCGCGCTGGAAGAAGCCAAAACTAGCGGCAAGATCGTTTATCCTTATATTGGGGTGAGATATGTCTTAATAACCGCTGAACTTAAAGAAAAAGCCAAGTTGCCGGTAAATTACGGTGCGCTGGTTGTTGTAGGCCAGAGCGGAGAGCCAGCCGTGCTTTTAAATTCGCCGGCTTCTAAAGCCGGCATTAAGGAGGAGGATATCATTTTGGAATTCGGCGGCATCAAGATTGATCGCAACAACCCTTTAAATAAATTAATTTTGCAGCGCAGAGTCGGCGATAAAGTAACGCTTAAAATTCTCCGCTCCGGAAAAGAAGTAAATATTGAGCTCGCGCTTGAAGAAAGAAAATAAAAACCGCAGAATCTTCTTGATTTTCTCTAAAAATTATGCTAGCATGGAGATAATAAAAAGACAATGCCTCCGTACGGACAATTTACGATAAAGGCCCAGGAAGCGCTTAAAAAAGCGCATGAGCTGGCTATTGAGCGAGGTTCAAGCCAGATTGACGCAATGCATCTTCTGGCCGCTTTGATATTGCAGGAAGAGGGCGTAATTCCGTCGCTGTTGGACAAGCTAGAAATAGACCAGGGCGGTCTTGTTGATTTGGTGCTGAATAATCTGGACCCCACTCTTCACGCGAACATTCTTTCTCCTTCGCATCAAATTTATCTGACACCGGAGCTCGCGCGCGTTTTGGAAGAGGCGCACAAAGCCGCCGGCTTTTTAAAAGACGAATTTATATCAACGGAACATTTGTTTTTGGGGATTTTGGAATCTCAATCAAAAGCCCGCGAGCTTCTTTCGCGTTTTTCTTTAAATCGCGAAATTATTCTGCGCGCTTTGGCGGATATCCGCGGCTCGCAAAGAGTTACGGACGTTGAGCCGGAAAACAAATATCGGGCACTGGAAAAGTACTCCAGAAATTTAACGCGTTTGGCACGCGAGGATAAATTGGACCCGGTTATCGGCAGAGACAACGAAATCAGGCGGGTTATGCAGGTGCTTTCCCGCCGCACCAAAAATAATCCGGTTCTTATCGGAGAAGCTGGTGTTGGAAAAACCGCGATTGCGGAGGGTTTGGCGCAAAGAATTGTAATCGGAGACGTTCCGGAAACTCTCAAAGGCAAAGAGCTGATCTCGCTTGACTTGGGCGCGTTGGTAGCCGGAACAAAATACAGGGGTGAATTTGAAGAAAGATTGAAGGCTGTGATGAGGGAACTGGAGCGGGCTTCCGGCAAGGTGCTTCTTTTTATTGACGAGGTGCATACTTTGGTTGGGGCCGGAGCCGCGGAAGGAGCAATCGACGCTTCCAATATGTTAAAACCGGCTTTGGCGCGCGGCGAATTGCATGCCATCGGAGCTACTACGATAAAAGAATATCAAAAATATATTGAAAAGGATGCTGCGCTGGCAAGAAGGTTTCAGCCTGTGATGGTTGATGAGCCTTCGCCAGACGATACAGTTGCGATTCTTCGCGGCATTAAAAGCAAATACGAACTTCACCACGGCATCAAAATTACAGATTCTGCTATAACTGCAGCCGTAAACTTGTCGGCGCGCTATATTACTGACCGCTTTTTGCCGGACAAAGCTGTTGATTTAATTGATGAAGCCGCATCTTCCTTAAGATTGCAGATGGAAAGCAGGCCGGATGAACTTGAACAAGCGCGCAGGGAAGGCATGAAGCTGGAGATTGAAAAAGAAGCTTTGAAGAAGGAAGAAAATAATCCGGAAGCCAAACAAAAAATCCGAAAACTCCAAAGGCAAGTGGAAGAACTAAAAGAGAACACGGCTGGACTTGAATTTCGCTGGAAAAACGAAAAAGAGACCATTGACTCCATCAGGCAGCTTAAAAAAGACTTGGACGCTTTGCGCCAGGAGTCCGATGCGGCGGAGCGGAAGGGTGATTTGGCGAAAGTCGCGGAAATCCGCTACGGCCGGATTCCGGAATCAGAAAGGCGGCTTTTTGTTGAAGAAAGCAAACTTCGGAAGCTTCAAGGATCCAGCAGAATATTACGAGAAGAAATAACGGAAGAGGACATTGCAGACATAGTTTCAAGATGGACTGGCATACCGGTTAAGAAAATGCTTGAGTCGGAGGCTAAAAAACTTTTAAGAATGGAGGTAGAAATTAAAAAACGAGTTGTTGGCCAGGAAGAGGCCATAGAAAAAGTATCTCAAGCAGTCCGCCGCTCCCGCGCCGGGATTGCGGACGAAAAGCGTCCGATAGGGTCGTTTATGTTTTTGGGGCCAACGGGGGTTGGCAAAACAGAGCTTGCCTTGGCATTGGCGGAATTTTTGTTTAACGATGAAAAGTCCTTAGTGCGGGTGGATATGTCGGAATATATGGAGCGGCACGCAGCTTCCAAATTCATAGGTTCTCCTCCGGGATATGTCGGCTATGAAGAAGGCGGAAATCTGACGGAGACCATACGCCACAGGCCATACGCGGTGCTCCTTTTTGATGAAATTGAAAAAGCGCACCCGGAGGTTTTTAATATCATGCTTCAGATTTTAGACAACGGCACGCTTACGGACGCCAAGGGCAGGCATGTTAATTTTAAAAATACTGTTATTGTTATGACGTCTAATGTCGGCGGAGAGTTTATCAGGGAAATGGAGAGCTTGGGTTTTGTTGGAGCGGCTGACGATAAAATTAGAAAAGAAGATGAGCTTAAATCCAAAATCCAACACGCGCTGGAAAGTCATTTTCGTCCGGAATTTATCAATCGCTTGGACGAAGTGGTGATTTTTAACTCTTTAAGCCCGGATGCGCTGAAGCAAATTGCTAAAATTCAGATCGCGCGCTTGAGCGCAAGAATTAAAACGCGCGGCATTTCTGTTATCGTAAGCCGCGCCGCGGAAGAGGCGCTTGCCAAGGAAGGCTACGATCCGAATTACGGCGCGCGTCCTTTGAGGCGCTTGATTCAGGGCAGAGTGCTTAATCCTTTGGCGGAGAAAATTATCTCAAAACAAATCAAAGAAGGGGACACTGCGCATGTCGATTATAAAAACGGCAAGTTTGTGATTGAAGCGAAAAAACCGCTGAATTTGCCGAGGAAAGAAAAAAGGGTTAAAATGGTCGCGTAATTTTTGCGCAGGGAAGGATTTTCACCCCGCACCTTTATTTTTTGTACAAATCTGGTTACAATACTAATTACTTAATGCGTGGATGGCGGAGTGGTCAATCGCACGCGGCTGTAAACCGCGCGCCCGGAAGGGCTACGAAGGTTCGAATCCTTCTCCACGCAAAAAATACATA
>MFHO01000035.1:56171-56395 GCA_001778635.1 Candidatus Giovannonibacteria bacterium RIFCSPHIGHO2_02_FULL_45_13
GCCTTCGTAGCCAAAAATGATCAAAAAAATCAAAAGCAAATATGTTGTGCTGTCGGAGACGACCGGCAGGAAATTCGGGACATATAAAACTAAACAAGAGGCGCTCGCGCGCCTCCGGCAGATTGAGTTTTTCAAACATTTAAAGAAAAAGTAAGCCAACGGCCGGATTTGAACCGGCGACCTACTCCTTACCATGGAGTTGCTCTACCAGCTGAGCTACGTTG
>MFHO01000036.1 GCA_001778635.1 Candidatus Giovannonibacteria bacterium RIFCSPHIGHO2_02_FULL_45_13
CAAAATTTTTCAATTATTTGATGAAGAAGCAGAAATAACTGCCGTGGAGGCAAAAAAGCTAAAGCTGATAGACGAAATAATAAAGCCCCTCAATTAGTTCGGGGGCTTTTTAATTTCCGCGCCGTATTAAATTAATTGCCTTCGTCTTTCGGAATGAAGCTTCGTAGTGCGCGTTTTTGTTGCGGCGTGAATTTTTCCCATAAAATTTTTTCAAGCACTTCAACTTTGGAACAGAGAACTTTCTCGTGTACGGTGTTAAGTAAAATGTGGCACAGTTCGTGAATAAACGATTGCAGAATATCGTATTGTTTTTTGTGTCCAGATCTTGCTGGATTAAGTTCCAAGACGCCGATATTGGGATCCCACTGTCCTTCAAGCAGTTCTCCTTCGTCACTTTTTAACCTGCGTTTCAGCACGATTTGTTTTACTTTAAAGTTGGCCGCCTCAATAAATCTGCGAAATATCCAATCAGCCAAAGAATCACCGCTTTTGTAGCGCTTGCCGTAGAAATGTCTCGGTTTTCGCATTGGAAACTCCTTTTCGGGGTTCTACTGCAAATTCTGCGTCAATTATAGCACGCCACAGCATTTTTGTAAAGTTGTTGTTTTTTAATGCGTGCGGTGCTAGTTTAAATTCAGATTGAGAGACAAAAATGAATATCCGCAGATGGATGATGTCCAACGGGCTTTGGGTTGTTGTTAAAGAAATGCCGCATACGCCTCTGGTTGGGGCGTCTTTGCACATTAAGGGCGGTTCACGCGTTGACAGCCCAAATGCGTCCGGGCTTGCGCATTTTTTGGAGCACGTCTTTTTTAAAGGCACCGAAAAATATCCGACTCACGAAGCGCTGGACGATTTGATAGAGGCTGATGGCGGGCGCTGGAATGCGGCAACTTCTCACGAAAGAATTCTTTGCTTTACTTCTGTATTCTGCGAATCATTGGAAAAAGCTTTTGATGCGATTTCTCAAATGGCGTTTTGCCCGTTGTTCAGGCAGGAAGATATTGATGTTGAGCGGGGCCCTGTTATTGAAGAAATAAACCAAAAGTTAGACGCGCCGGACGAGTGCGCGGATGAACTTTATCAGAAAATAGCTTGGGGCGGCCATCCATTGAGCAGAAGCATACTTGGGTTGAAGGAATCAATTGGAACAATCACTCGCGGCGATTTTCTTGAATATCACAAAAATTATTTTTATCCCGGAAACATGGTTCTTTCTATTGCTGGAGGAATTTCTGCAGAGAAAGTTTTCGCGCTTTGCTCAAAATATTTTTATGAAGGCAAATTCATGCCAAGAACAGAGCTTTCCAGCACGATCCTCAATTCGGAGGAAAGATTTATGGTTGAAGACAGGAACACGTCTCAAACCAATGCGATTGTCGGCACCAAAGCTATTAACTGGATTTCCCACAAAAAAGAGACTCTCAAAAACACACTCGCCGCTTCATTGTTATTCAATGTTCTCGGCGGCAGTACTAGGCTTTTTAAAAAAGTGCGTGCAGATCGGGGTTTGGTTTATACGATTTACAGCCACACCGACATATGTTTTGACGGAGGTACTGCTTATACCTATTTCGCAGCCGAACCGGAAAAGGCGAAAATGGCTCTAAAAATAACTCTTGACGAGTACGATAATGTTTTAAAAAACGGCATTACAGAAGATGAGCTTAAGCGCGCCAAGCTGGCAGGGAGGCGGTGCTATGCAGAAGTCGGCGAATCATCGCTTAATACGGCCTTGGCGCTTGGCAGTTTTGAATTGAATAAAGACGAGTTTGGCGAATTTATTGAGCCCTTAGACTTTTTTGATTCTTGCGTTGAGCCGATTACTGTTGACGATTTAATGAGCGTTGCGCCCGCCTTGCTCGGCAGGACAAATCTTTGCCTAGCTTTGGTCGGTAAAGTGGACTGTTGTGCAGAGGAATTTGAACAAATACTGCTGTCATAACTTGAAGCCCTGTTAACATGGGGCTTTTTTGTTTCTTGATTTCGCTTGACATCGGGCGTATAATTACTAATTCATGCCTACTGGCGATCAATATATCAAAATACGAGGGGCGAGGGTGCATAATTTAAAGAGCGTTGATTTGGATATTCCTAAAAATAAGCTGGTTGTAATTACGGGGCTTTCGGGATCGGGCAAATCGTCTTTGGCTTTTGATACTATTTACGCGGAAGCCGAGAGGAGATTTGTAGAATCGCTTTCTTCTTACGCGCGACAGTTTTTGGGAGTAAAAGAAAAGCCGGACGCAGATTCTATTTCTGGTCTTTCTCCGGCGATCGCAATTGACCAAAAAAGTGTCACAAAAAACCCGCGCTCAACGGTCGGAACGATTACGGAGATTTACGATTATCTCCGTATTTTATTTGCGCGCGCAGGAGTGCCGCATTGTCCTAATTGCGGCAAGAAAATCGGCAAGCAGAGCGTGGAAGAAATTTTGAAAATAATTTTGAAAAGCGCACCGCCGAGTGTTTTCCCGGGCGGTGCGCAAATCTCAATTTTAGCTCCCGTTGTCCGCGGTAAAAAGGGCGAACATAAAAGTATTTTGGCTGAAATTAAGCGCGGCGGTTTTTTGCGTGTAAGGATTGATGGAGATGTTGTGCGTTTGGATGAAGCCGAAGAAAAAACAATGAATCCTAAAAAAGCCCACAGTATAGAAGTGGTGGTGGATCGACTGGTGATTGATAAAGAGCTTGATCGGCCGCGGTTTAGGGAATCTTTGGAAACGGCGCTGAAGATTGGAAAGGGGATGGTGATTGTGTCTACCCCCCCATTGCCCCCCCTTATAAAGTGGGGGACAAAACAAATAACTCCCCTCCTTGATAAGGAGGGGGTTGGGGGAGGTGACCTGCTCTTCTCCGAACACTTCGCTTGTTCTGAATGCGGCGTTTCTTTGCCGGAAATTGAGCCGCGTCTTTTTTCTTTCAATTCTCCATATGGTGCATGTCCATATTGTACTGGGCTTGGCAGTACTTTGGAAGTTGAGCCGGATTTGATTATTCCTAATAAAAATTTAACTTTGGCGGAAGGTGCGATACGCCCGTGGGCGACCGCTTCGCACAAAGTCGGGCGACAGTCATGGTATTGGTGGGTTTTGTCGGACTTGGCGGAGAGACACAAATTTTCGTTAAACACGCCTTACGCAAAGCTTCCGGAAAAAATAAAAAAAATTATTTTGCATGGAGATTCACCTCGCTCCTCAACACTCGGTGTTGAATCCCCAAAAACACCGAGTGTTTTCCCGCGAGGCGAGGAATCAAAATTTGAAGGAGTAATAGAAAATCTGAAACGCCGCTGGAAAGAAACTGAATCGGAATGGACGCGCGAGGAGATAGAAAAATATATGCGCGTTGAAATTTGCCCCGTTTGCAAAGGGAAGCGTCTTAAACCTGAAGCGCTGGCAGTGACTTTTTATGACAAAAATATAGCGGAGATAGCGGCAATGACTATTAAAGAGGCGAAAGAATTTTTCGCGCTGCCGCCTTCAGCGCTGTCCGGCTCCTCGAAACCGCCTGGCGGGAGGAAACCTGGTTTTTTGGGGGTCTCAAAACCAGGTTTCGAGGAGCCAGGCGGTTTCTTCCCGCTAGGCGCTGCTTTGCGTCCGCTTCTTAAAGAAATTTCGCGCAGGCTAGAATTTTTGCTGGAGGTAGGGTTGGATTATCTGACTATTGATAGAGAATCAACTACACTCGCCGGAGGCGAAGCGCAAAGGGTGCGGCTTGCAACACAAATCGGCTCTGCTCTGACCGGCGTGATTTATGTTTTGGATGAGCCTTCAATCGGTTTGCACGCAAGGGACCACGCGCGACTGATAAAAACTTTAAAAGATTTACGCGATTTGGGAAATACAATTTTAGTAGTTGAGCATGACGCAGAGACGATGCGCGAAGCAGATTGGATAATTGATTTGGGGCCTGGAGCCGGGAAACACGGAGGCAAAATTATTTTTGAAGGAGAATATCGCGAATTGCTGAAAGCCAAAACGCTGACGGGAGAGTATTTGAGTGGGAGGAGGGAGGTGAAAAGCCGCATGGCGGGAGGAAACCTGGTTTTTTTGAGGTCTCAAAACCAGGTTTCGAGGAGTCATGCGGCTTTGCTTATCAAAGGCGCTTCCGAGCACAATCTTAAAAACATTAACGTTAAAATTCCGCTTGGTAAATTGGTCGCGGTTTCCGGAGTTTCCGGCTCCGGCAAATCATCTCTTATCTCCGACATTTTGGCGAAGGCGCTTTTAAAATATTTTTACGGCGCGAAAGAAGAACCCGGCAAACACAAAAAAATTGATGGGATGGAAAATATTGATAAAGCTGTCTTGGTTGATCAATCTCCGATCGGGCGCACGCCGAGGTCCAACCCGGCGACTTACACCGGCGTATTTTCGTTTATGCGCGAAATATACTCTCGTACGGTTGAGGCGCGCGCGCGAGGATACAAGTCCGGAAGGTTAAGCTTCAATGTCAAGGGCGGCAGGTGCGAGATTTGCGAAGGGCAGGGGGTCAAAAAAATAGAGATGTATTTTTTGCCGGATATTTACGTTGAGTGCGAGGAGTGCCGCGGGAAAAGATACAATAAAGAAGCGCTTGAGATTTTGTATCAAAATAAAAATATCGCGGATGTTTTGGATTTTTCAATTGAAGAGGCTTACTCTTTTTTCAAAGATATTCCGCAAATTGACCAGCGCTTGAAAACTTTAGTGGACGTCGGTTTAGGATACATGAAACTTGGCCAGCCCGCGACAACTCTTTCGGGAGGAGAAGCGCAGAGGGTAAAATTAGCTTTTGAGCTTTCCAAAAAAGCCACCGGCAGGACGCTTTATATTTTAGATGAGCCGACAACCGGCCTTCATTTTGACGATATTCAAAAACTTTTAAATATTTTGCGCGCGCTGGTGGACAAAGGCAACAGCGTCGTGGTGATTGAGCACAATATGGACGTTCTCAAAAATGCTGACTGGATTTTGGACATGGGCCCAGAAGGCGGTGGAGGAGGCGGAGAAATTATTGCTTGCGGAACACCAAAAGAAATTGCCTCCAACAAAAAAAGCCACACTGGAGCGTGGCTGAAGAGGGTTTTATAATAACGGTGCGCGATATTGATAGTCAAAATAGATAATATGGATATTCAAAAAATACTAAGCGACCTAAATCAACACAGAACACAAATAATTGCAATATTATTTGAAATACACAAGAAAAGAATTGTGTGACAAAGCGTGGCGAGAGAATTTTTTATGGCAAAACAAACTCGTTTCAGAAGAAAAATTACTAGACTCTGCCCTGTGGGCTCTTTACACAGCAAAGAACTTAAAAAACAAGTGATATTGGGATCGCCCGTCGTCTTATAATATTTCCTAAAATGGCGGTTTTTATATGCGCATAGGAGATGTCTTGGTAAGGGTCATTTTTTAAATCCACAGCGGGGGCGATTTTGACGAGTGAGATTGTGTTTTGATTCACCTTTTTGTCCAAGTCCAGTTTTTGCCCAGGGCTAGCTTTTAAAGATTTGCAGTCTGACTGCTATAGCGCTCAAGTTGCAAATTTGTTTTGTTTGGATTATTATCAAGTTTATGGCAAGAAAACCCCGATATTCAGAACCAAGATTGGGGCCAGTCGCTCAAAAGATTTTAGTTTTGCTCTTTGGCGGCTTAGCTTTGGGTTTGACTTCTTCTCCGGATAGATATTTTCGCATAATCAGGACCATCAGAAAAGATTTTGAAAAAATAAACCGTTACGCGCTACACCGCACCATAAGAAATCTTTATCGTTCTAAATTGGTTAATGTCAAAGAAAACGCTGATAACACGGTCACGTTGGTTTTAACCGATAAGGGGAAGGCGAAAACTCTGAATTATAATATAGAAAACATTAAGGTGCCGGAGATGAAACGCTGGGATAAGCAATGGCGGGTTGTGATGTTTGATATTCCGGAGCGCTACAAAAAATCTCGCGATGCTTTAAGCAAGACTTTTAAAAAAGCGGGTTTTTATAAATTTCAAAAAAGCGTTTTTGTGCATCCATTTGAATGTAAAGACGAAGTTGATTTTGTGGTGGAATTTTTTAACTTGCAGCCGTACGTACGTTATATGTTGGCTAGCCATATTGATAACGAACTGGATATTAAACAACACTTTAATTTATAAATAATTTATATAAATTTATAATTTGCAGTCTCACCGCTATAGCGCTCAAGTTGCAAATTTGGTTTGCGTAATCTACACAATCTGTTGCGCAAAGCACGCGGTGGGGACATAATCAAATCATATGAAAAAATTAAAACTAGCGTGTGTTGGTTTGGTTTATTTCTGGCTTATTTCGGGCGCTTTTATGGCTATGCCGCAAGTAGCCAGCGCCGCTCTTACCGAGAGCCAAATTCAGGCAATTTTGGGCCTGCTTCAGTCGTTTGGGGCCGAACAAACTGTTGTATCTAATGTAAACAGTTCTTTGCGCGGCCTGCCGACATCTGTGGCAGTTGCAGAGCAGTCGTTTTGCTACACTTTTAACAACAATTTAAACATCGGGAGTTCCGGCAGCGATGTCGCAAATCTTACAACCGTTTTATCAAAAGAAGGCTTGCTTGAGGAAAAAAACAGCAATTTCGACGAAAGTGTTGCCTCCGCGGTCACTGGTTTTCAGGAAAAATATCGCGATGAAATTTTAACGCCGGTTGGCCTTCGGCACGGCACCGGCTTTGTCGGCAAGGCAACCAGAGCAAAACTGAACCAACTTTACGGATGCGGGGTTGTGAGTGTGTCTAGCCCCACGATTTATCCTATTCCAGTTCCTATTCTGCCTATGCCCATTCCAATCCCGCCGACAACTAGTAATTTTCCTCCTGTCATCAGCGGCGTTTCTGGCCCCACGACTCTTAATATCGGCCAATCAGGGACTTGGACCGTGACAGCCAGCGATCCAGAAAACGGTCCGCTTGCATATTCTGTTATTTGGGGTGATGAAACTGTTTATCCCGCTTTGTTTGGAGCTCCATCTGCATCTGAACCAGTTAAGCAAACCGCCACTTTTACCCATACCTATTCCAGCGCAGGTGTTTATACCGCAGTTTTTTACGTAACTGATAGCCAAAACAACGCTTCCAAAACCACAATCAGCGTTAATGTGGGCGGTGCGATGTTCCAACCGTCAATTAGAATTACTTCAAGCCCTGCTGCATCATATGATGGCAAAGTTGCTTTGAAAATTGGAGATAAGATTGTCATTACCGGATACCCGTCAAATTTATCAGGAGATTATAAAAGAGCATTCTTTTTTGACCCGATTTTCAATGATGCTTGCGGAAATACTGAGTGGGAGATAACTTGCACGGCAAAAAAAGAAGGTGTCAGCAAATTTTATATTGAATTATACAAAGACGGAAAGACGTATAGATCAAATATTATAGAAGTAACCGTCATGACCGCAACCGCGGATCAAGGCTCTCTTTATCTTTCGTGGGGTTTGGTAAGCGTATCGGTGGCGCAAACAGCAGAACTTCAGGCATTTTACCAGCCGCCAATGCCGCCATGTCCGGCAGGAGATATCTGCCCATTATTTATGCCAGGGCCTTATCCGGTTGCGGCAAAGTGGGTTTCGTCAAATCCCAGTGTTGCCAAGGTTGATTATAAGACAAATGATTATAAAACGGCGGCAGTAACCGGAATATCCGCCGGCGCTGCGGATATAAAAGCATATTACTTGCTGTCCTTCGGAGTAACACTCACAGCAACTGCGCAAGTTAATGTTCTTTCAACACCGGGTACGACCGTGTCTGAACAAGTTAAGTGTGTTTTCAATGGTTCAACGACTGTGCAGGAGTGTTATTCTTCCGGCAGTGATTCCTCCGGCAGTTCTTACAGCTATAGCTGCAAGGGAACGGAGTCTTGCGTTGTTGATGTAAAAGGGAACAAGGGCGATCAACTGACATGGAAAAGTTCCTGTGGCGGGTATGCATATACGACAATGGACGGAGTAAGCAAATATGCGAATTTTAGTTGCGACATATCAGCCAAACCCTCCATTACCGTTCTTTCTCCGAACGGGGGAGAGAGCTGGCAGATTGGCTCGGCGCAGACAATTAAATGGACCAGCAGTAATTTCCCGTCAGACCGCAAGATAGATGTCATAAGACTTCGTGATGCGTACGGGGTGGAAACAAATCTGTTGACTGGGACTATTAATGACGGAAGCGAGCAAATTATTGTGCCTTCGGTTTCGTCCGGCAATTATACATTAGAAATTAAAACTTACTCAACAAGCGGCGAACTAATTTTTGACGCAAGCGATCGCGCGTTTAGTATGATTACGCTGCAGCAATCGTATCCGGGATTTATAATGAAAACCGATAAATCATCTTATACTATGAATGAAACTGTCTCGCTTACATTAAGCAGGGCGGACGGAAAGACAACGCTGTACGCCGTGGATCTTTACGCCGTAAGCAAAAATAGCAGCCAGCAGGCGTTGATGGCCTCAAATCTTCAAGTCGGCCAAAATACTGTTGCAAACATTCAGCTTGGCGCGTGGCCGATATTTGCTCAAGGCGGAGCTGGGGATTATTTTCTTGCCGCGTGTTCAGCTGGATGCAAATATGGCTCCGACTCCAACACGAACAGCGCATACTTTAGTATTGTGGTCGCTTCGGTGCTTGCCCCAAGTTCATACGGACTTGCCAACGTTTTTGAGGCCGTGAAGCCCTTGTGGTGGCCGTCCGGATTTTAAAAAGGTTACGAAATTACGAAACCTTGACTAAGATAGTGCGTTTTGATAATGTATTGTTTAGCACTCTAGGGTCACGAGTGCCAATAATTAACTTAAAAAGCTTATGAATATAAAACCATTAGGCGATCGGGTTTTGATTGAGCCTTTATCGGAGGACGAAAAGGCAAAAAAGACAAAGGGGGGGATTTTGATCCCCGACACCGCGGACAAAGAAAAGCCGCAGGAGGGCAAAGTTGTTGCAGTGGGCGACGGTAAAGTATTGGAAAATGGAAAATTGCAGCCGCTTTCCGTGAAAGCCGGCGACAGAGTTTTGTTTTCCAAATACGGCCCCAACGAAATCAAGGTCGACGATAAGGAATATTTAATAGCAAAAGAAGAAGATATTTTAGGAATAATTTTATAAAAATATGTCAGCTAAGCAAATACTTTTTAACGAGAGCGCAAGAGAAGCGATGAAAAAAGGTATAGATAAACTCGCGGAGGCCGTGAGTATGACTTTGGGCCCGCGCGGCCGCGCCGCTGTTTTGGAAAAAAGCTACGGCGCGCCGCAAGTAACTTTTGACGGCGTAACGGTGGCCAAAGACATTGAGCTTCAGGATAAATATGAGAACTTGGGCGCCGATTTTATAAAACAAGCGGCGGATAAAACGAATGATAATGTCGGAGACGGGACGACCACAGCGGTTGTCTTGGCGCACGCCATGATTGAAGAAGGCGAGCGGGCTATCCGCGAAAAGGGGTTTAACGTCATCCAGCTTGCCGACGAATTGAGAAAAGGAAGCCAAACGGTGATCGCGGCTTTGGAAAAACAAAAAGAAGAAATCAACGACAATAAAAAAATTGAGGAAGTCGCCACTCTTTCGGCTAAAGACGGAGAGATCGGCAAGCTTATTGCCGAGGTTATGTCAAAAGTCGGGAGGGACGGCGTTGTTACGATTGAGGATTCAAACACCATAGGAAATTCATACGATATTGTGGAAGGTTTGCAGTTTGACCGCGGGTATATCTCGCCATACATGATTTCGGATCAGGAAAAAATGGAGGCGATTTTGGAGGACCCTTATATTTTGGTG
The DNA here is from genome assembly GCA_001778635.1 of Candidatus Giovannonibacteria bacterium RIFCSPHIGHO2_02_FULL_45_13. Lineage (GTDB taxonomy): Bacteria > Patescibacteriota > Minisyncoccia > UBA11713 > 2-01-FULL-45-33 > GWA1-44-25. The sequence continues at coordinate 9,783 of MFHO01000036.1, forward strand.
ACCGATAAGAAAATTTCCGCGATCTCCGATTTCATAAAGCTTTTGGAAAAAATCGTGCAAACCGGCAAAAAAGAGCTGGTAATTATCGCCGATGAAGTTGAAGGCGAGGCGCTTGCCACTTTGGTTGTAAATAAAATCCGCGGCGTTTTTAACGTGCTCGCCGTAAAAGCTCCGGGCTTCGGAGACAGGAGGAAAGAAATGCTGCAGGATATCGCCGTGGTTGCCGGAGCGGAATTTATTTCAGATGAAATCGGCAAAAAATTGGAGAACGCGTCCATAGACGATTTGGGGCGCGCCGGAAAAGTCATTGCTTCAAAAGATTTCACGACCATAGTCGGAGGCAAGGGGGACAAAAAAGCGATTTCGGACCGCGCTACGCAGATAAAAGCGCAGATTCAAAAAACGGATTCTGATTACGAAAAGAAAAATTTAAAAGAGCGGGTAGGGAAACTTTCTGGAGGAGTCGCCGTAATCAAAGTAGGCGCGCCAACGGAATCGGCACAAAAGGAATTAAAGCAAAGAGTGGAGGATGCGGTTGCCGCGACCCGCGCCGCGATGGAGGAGGGGATTGTGCCGGGCGGGGGCATCGCGCTTTTTAACGTCAATTTGTCTATGCAAGAAAAAGGCGGCAACGAAGTCGCGAGAGCCGCTTGGGGAATTTTGGGACGGGCTTTGGAAGCGCCGGTTTCCGCGATAGTCGCAAACAGCGGAGAGATGCCGACAAGAGTGATTGAAGAATTAAAAAATAAAAATGGCGGATGGCTCGGATTTAACGCTCTTACAAATAAAATCGGCGACCTCAAAGAGGCCGGAATAATCGATCCTTTGAAAGTTACAAAAACAGCGTTTTTGAATGCAGTTTCGGTAGCCGCGAACTATTTAACCATAGGTGCGGCTGTAACAGACATCCCGGAGAAAAAGGAGACGCCTCCAATGGGCGGAGGCATGGGCGGCGGCCACATGGACTACTGATATTCACAACTCTGGGTTTGAGAAGCGCTCTTTTGCGTGCTAATATTCCGATATGCTACCCGATATGGAATGGGGGCTGAAAATTGGCTGGGATAAAGTCAAAGTTTGGCTTTGGTTTTTTTTGGCGCTTTTAGCGGTTTACATTGTATTTTCTTTCCTGCCGGCCAACTTGTTTAAAATGTCGGTAAAATCATCCGCGCTTGCGGAAAAAAGCTGGAATTACCTTCAGCAAAGCAAGCTTTTACCCCAAGAAAAGCTTGCTTTAGACGATCTCAAAAGCGAGGATGTTGTCTGGAAACTGGTTGCTCCGGACGGCATTGAGTCGGCGGTTTCCGGCTTTGACTCGCCAATTTACATAGAAGACAATGCGGCTGTCTCGCAAGAAAGCTGCTACAAGCCTCTAGCCGACCTTGCGGCATATAGAGCTACCGGACAAGCGGCGCGCCTTGTTGAGGCGGTTAAATTTGAGCAAAACTCTCATCTTTCCATCCACGCTCAAGAGCTCGCGGAGACGGCTGTGCAGGACGAAAAGATTCATCCGGCGCTTGTCTGCGCAGATTTTTTGCTCACCCTCTCCGAAGTTACAAGAGACAAGGTTTATCTCGGCTTTTTCAGGGAAATGATGTCATATTTGGTTGAAAACAACTTAAGCGGAGGAAAATTTCTGAAAAACGCGGATAATTCAATTCAGCCATTAGGGACATTGCTCGGTGAAGATGTTGGAAATCCCGTCAGCGTTATTGTAAAAAGCTATTGGACAGATATCGGACAGGCGATTAAAAAGCCGTTTGAAAGGACGGACAAAAAAACAATTTCCAATCCAAGCGATCATATTCTCTTAATCCACCTTCTTCTAAGGGACCCGGAGTTTAAGTATTAAATATATTAAATATGGAAAACATTTTTACAAAAAAGAATATAGCGATATGAGACTAGAACATTATCCGGTGGAAAAACTGAAGAAAGATATTGTAAGGATTGTGTCGAAATATCTTGATATTGGCAAATACCGCGTTTTCTTTTTTGGCTCGCGCGTGGCAGGCACAGGAACGGAAAGGTCCGATATCGACATTGGCATAGACGGGCTGAAGCCAGTGCCGTTTAATACTCTGTTGAATATACGCAGTGAAATTGGAGAGCTCCCAGTTCTTTATAAAATTGATGTAATTGATTTCGGAAGCGCATCAGGATCATTTAGAAATGTTGCTTCCAAGAAAGTCGAATTTATAACTAAGGTCAAAAAGCAAATATGACTAAGTTTAGCGCACTAAAACGAGATTTTGCCAAAGCACTGTCGCGCCTTGAAGAAGCTTTAGAGCAGAAAAAAAGCAGAATAGTGCGCGACGCAGCCATAAAGAGGTTCGAATTTACCTTCGACATCTCCTGGAAGCTTATGAAGGCGTTGCTTGAAGAAAAGAAAGGGATTGTTTGTGCTTCGCCAAAAGAATGTATAAAGCTGGCGTATAATCAGGGTATTATAGATTACGATAAAACTTGGATTGATGTCGTGGACTTGCGAAATGAGATTGTACACGAATATAGCGAAGAATACGCCAACGGCCTTTATGCTAAACTACCCAAGGTAGCCAAATTATTTGCTAATTTAAAAGCCGGAATAGAGAAAAATATGCACTGAAAATGCCAACCATTTTAACAAAACGGAATATCTGCAAAATATCTATATCGCTACTCGGTTTCTCCTTTTTGCTGATTTTTTCTCTATTTTCCGCACAAACCGCCCATGCGCAGTTTGATTCAGCGCCTGACGCTTTTACTACGATTTACGGTGGCGGGCTTACAGCTACTGATTATTTAGATGCCGAATTCGGCGCCGAGGTTTTAGGAAACACTTTCGCTTTGGACGCTTTCAACTCTGTAAGCTCCGCAGTAAATTTTGACATCGGCAGCATTATTTCCGGTATCTCCGAAAGTTTTTCCGACTTGAGCCTGCCGTCTGGCGTTTTGGACTCAATTAGTTTTGATAAGCCTCCGGTACCCGGGCCGCCGATAGACGTTGGTTTAACATA